>CADCQD010000235.1 GCA_902803485.1 uncultured Eubacteriales bacterium
AAATGTGACCAACGGGATCTATTACTATGCGGACAGACATGTTCAGGACGTTTTTATCGCGGAGTTTGACGAATCGCGGTATGACGCCGAAGAGTTTGCCGGATACCTGGCGCAGGACATCGAACTGTACAATGAAGATCATACCTATATTTGTCCGGTATATCTGGATGAAGAAGGAAAACAGGTCCCGACAAATTCGCTGACCAAGGCGATCACGATCGAGCGCTGCACCAGTAAAGATAACGAGATCACCATGCGGCTTCTGTACGGTACCGTTCAGGACTATGTGAATTACAACGCGGATGAGATCAAAAAACGCGGAGGCTCCGTGCTGGAGTCCGGCGTGCTTACCGCGGACAGTACGGATCTGCTCAGCCTTTCCTTTATCGACACGGAAGGAAAGCCTGTGAACTTCAGTGAGCTTCTTGCGGCAAGACGCGCTCCGGAATACCGGTATGTGACCTGCGACTTCGAGGCGGTGCTTTACGGAGAAGGTGATATCGTCGGATATACCACGAACGGAAGCTATGATTCCAAGGGCAACTGTGTGAACGTCAGCGGCGGAGACCGCGTCACCGTGATCTTTGCGGGAGCGGATGAATAAAAAGGAGAATGCGAATATGGAAAAAACTATGGACAAGATCGTAGCGCTTTGTAAGAGCCGCGGCTTTATCTACGCCGGTTCCGAGATCTACGGCGGACTTGCGAACACCTGGGATTACGGCAATCTGGGCGTGGAACTGAAGAATAATGTAAAGCGCGCCTGGTGGCAGAAGTTCATCCAGGAATCTCCTTATAACGTAGGCGTGGACTGCGCGATCCTGATGAATCCGCAGACCTGGGTCGCTTCCGGACATCTGGGCGGTTTTTCGGATCCTTTAATGGATTGCCGCGAATGTAAAGAACGTTTCCGCGCGGACCAGCTGATCGAAGCTTATATGCAGGATCACGGCATCGTGCCGGAAAAGGGCCTGGACGGCTGGACGGCGGAAGAGATGCAGGCGTATATCGAGAAGGAGCAGATCCCCTGTCCTTCCTGCGGCAAGCATAATTTCACGGATATCCGCCAGTTCAACCTGATGTTCAAGACCTTCCAGGGCGTTACTGAGGACGCGAAGAATACGGTGTATCTCCGCCCGGAGACCGCGCAGGGTATTTTTGTCAACTTTAAGAACGTCCAGCGCACTTCCAGGAAGAAGCTGCCCTTCGGGATCGGCCAGATCGGAAAATCCTTCCGGAACGAGATCACGCCCGGCAATTTTACTTTCCGTACCCGTGAGTTTGAACAGATGGAACTGGAATTCTTCTGTGAGCCGGACACGGATCTGGAGTGGTTCTCTTACTGGCGGCAGTTCTGCATCGACTGGCTGAAGACCCTGGGAATGAAGGACGATGAGCTGCGTACCCGTGATCATGAGCCGGAAGAACTGAGCTTCTATTCCAAGGCTACTACGGACCTTGAATTCCTCTTCCCCTTCGGATGGGGCGAACTGTGGGGCATCGCGGACCGCACGGATTATGACCTGACCCGCCACCAGGAGACTTCCGGACAGGATCTGACGTATTTCGATGAAGCAAAGAATCAGGCGTACATTCCCTACGTGGTAGAGCCGTCCCTTGGCGCGGACCGCGTGGTGCTCGCGTTCCTTTGCGCGGCATATGATGAAGAGGAGATCGCGGAGGGCGACGTCCGTACAGTGCTGCATTTCCATCCGGCGCTGGCGCCGGTGAAGGTGGGCGTCCTTCCTCTTTCCAAGAAACTGAATGAAGGCGCGGAGAAGCTGTATCAGATGCTTTCCAGAAAATTCAACTGTGAATTTGACGACCGCGGCTCCATCGGAAAACGCTACAGACGGCAGGACGAGATCGGTACGCCCTGGTGCGTGACCTATGACTTTGATACGGAAAATGACGGCTGCGTTACGGTACGCGACCGTGATACCATGCAGCAGGAACGTGTAAAGATCGACGACCTTGCGGCTTATTTTGAGAAAAAGCTGGAATGGTAATATTATAATACGGAACAGGGCAGCTTAAGTTCAGCTGCCCTGCGCTGCTTTCGGAGGTGTGATTTTATGATTTCTTTGGAAACCTGCCGGCGCGTGCTGGAAACGGCGGTGAAGACCGGCGCGGATTATGCGGAGATCTACGCGGAAAATACCCAGAACCACGTCATTACCATGATCTCCGGGAAGGTGGACAATATCAATGACGGCGTGACTGCCGGGGCCGCGGTACGTGTGTTTAAAGGCCTGAGAAGCGTGATGTCCACGACCATTGATACCAGTGAAAAAGGGCTGCTTCAGTGCGCTATGCGTGCCGCGGAAGCTCTTGGCGAAGGCCATGCGGAAATGGAGATCGTGCTTCATGAACGGCTGTACGGCGATGTCCATCCTGTCCTCGTCGCTCCATCTTCCGTGGGAAACCGGGAGAAGATCGACATTCTCCGGACCGGCTGCGAAGCCGCCGCGTCCTACGGAAAATGCATCGTCCAGACCACCGGACGATTCCTGGACGTAGACCACCGGATCCTGATCGCGAATACGGACGGCGTTTACGCGTCTGACCGCCAGATCCGCACCAGGCTTGCGGTTACCGCAGTTGCGGATACGGGAAAGGGACGCCAGACCGGTTCCGCGAGTCCCGGACGCAGAATGGGTATGGAAATGTTTGACGCGGAAGCGGACGCCGCGTCCGCGGGCCGGGAAGCAGCCCGGCAGGCCAGCGTCATGGCGGACGCCGGATACTGTCCCGGCGGCATGATGCCCGTCGCCATCGATAACGGATTCGGCGGCGTGATCTTCCATGAAGCCTGCGGGCATTCTCTGGAGGCCACGTCTGTTGCTTACGGGCTGTCACAGTTCAGCGGGAAGCTGGGTGAAATGATCGCCAATGAGAAGGTCACAGCCATTGATGACGGTACGCTGCCGAACAACTGGGGATCTGTAAACTTCGATGATGAAGGAACGCCGTCCAGACGGAACGTGCTGATCGAAAATGGTGTTCTGAAGAACTATATGATCGATAAATTCAACGGGCGCCGTATGGAAATGCCCAGTACCGGCAGCGCCAGACGGGAGAGCTTCATGTATGTGCCCACCTCCCGCATGACCAATACCTACATCGACGCAGGTACGGACAGCAACGATGATATTATTGCCTCTATTGATTACGGCCTGTACGCTGCGCAGATGGGCGGCGGTTCCGTGAACCCGGTGACCGGTGAATTCAACTTTGCCGTAAATGAGGGCTATCTGATCCGCGGCGGAAAGATCTGCGAACCGGTCCGCGGCGCGAGCCTTGTAGGCAAGGGCAGCGACGTGATCCGGAATATCGATATGGTCGGCCGGGATCTCAGGCTTGCCCAGGGTATGTGCGGTTCGTCCAGCGGATCGATCCCCACCAATGTGGGACAGCCGATGATCCGCGTTTCGTCTATTACCGTAGGCGGAAGATAAGGAGGGCAGGATGGATTTTTCAGTATTCAAAAAATGGATCGCGGATGCCGCGGACGCCGCGGGCGTCAGGGATTATGAACTGTATTACAGTACGGAAGACGAGACGACGGTCAATGCCTTTGGCGGCGAGATCAATGAGTTTACTTCGGGACTTACGGGAGGGGTGTGTTTCCGCTGTCTTTTGGACGGGCATATGGGGCTTGCCTATACCCAGGAACTTTCGGAAGCTGCCGCCGGGGCGCTGGTTCGAAGAGCCGTGGATAACGCTTCCGTCATAGAAAGCAATGAGACCGAGTATTTCAGTGAAGGCGGAGCGGAATATGAGGATTATGAGCCTGCCGATATGCAGCTGGCATCCCCGGAAGAGCTTTCAGCCCTGGTCCTTCAGGGACTCCGGGAACTGAAGGACGCGCACAGCGCGGTGACCGGCGGATGCTCTGCCAGCGCCGGCGCAGGACTCAGGGAGATCTGCCTGGTCAATTCCAACGGCGTGGATCTGAAGTGGAAGTGCAGTTCGGATTACCTGTTCCTGGAAGCTGTGGTTTCAGACGGAAATGAAGACAATAACGATTATAAACTGAAGATCGCGGAACCTGAAAAGATGGATCTTCAGGCTCTCGCGAAAGAAGCCGCGGAAGATGCCGCGTCCATGCTCGGCGCCGGTATGGCGCCTACAGGTTCTTTCCCTGTAGTCTTCTCTCCGGAAGCTTTCAGCAGCATGCTGGGGACCTTTTCTTCTTCTTTCTCATCGGATCAGGCAGCCAAGGGGCTGAGTGTACTGGCGGGAAAAGAAGGGGAGATGATCGCGTCGTCTCTGGTGACGGTCGTCGATGATCCTTTCTGCCCCGAGAACCCCATGCGCATCAATTTTGACGCGGAAGGCTCGCCGGCATACAAAAAGTCCGTGATCCTGGAAGGCCGGCTGGAAACGCTTCTCTATAATCTGAAGACAGCGCGCGCCGCGGGACGCCAGACCACCGGAAACGCCCACCGGGCAGGTTATGACGCGCCGGTGGCGATCAGCCCCTTCACCATGTATCTTCAGCCAGGCACGTGCCCGGAGGAGGACCTTCTGAAGGCGGCAGGAGAAGGCATCTACGTCAATTCCGTCGGAGGCCTCCATGCTGGCGCGAACCAGATCACCGGCGACTTTTCTCTGATGAGTTCCGGTTTCCTGATCTCGGACGGAAAAAAGGGCGCCCCGGTGAAATCCTTTACGATCGCCGGCAATTTCTTTGATCTTCTGAAGAATGTGACCGCAGTGGCAGATAATATGAAAGTGCCTATGCCCATGTCTGTTTCCTCTTTTGGATCTCCGTCCGTACTGGTGAGGGAACTTGCGGTATCAGGCAAATAAAACGGAGAAGTGATATGAACAGAGAAGATCGTATCAGGTATTATGAAAATATACTGGATCAGGCGGAACTTGCGGCGAAGCAGCTGGAAGCCGCGCTGGACAGCTATGCTTTTATCCTTCCGGCGCTCCGGGAGCTGGAGAGCTATTACACCGGAGACGACTGGAAGGCGGATTTCGAAGCGGATGAACAGGGGCTTCTTCCGGAAGGCCTGAAACGCGGCGTCCTTTCAGAGGACGGGATCGACCATGTACTGGAGCGGTTTTCGGAGATCCGTGCCAGGATGAGTGAAGAGGTCTGATCAGGCCCATCCGCCGTTGATCCCGATGATCTCTCCTGTGAGGTACAGGGGAGCGCGGGTCAGAAAGGCGATCAGTTCCGCGCATTCTCCGGCTGTACCGAAGCGGCCCATGGGGATCTCTTCCTCCAGGGCTGCGCGTTCTTCCGGAGAAAGGTTCCGGTTCATGTCTGTATCGATGGCGCCCGGCGCGATGGCATTGACTGCGATCCCGGAGGGCGCCAGTTCCTTTGCAAGCGACCGGGTGAAGGCGTTGACCGCGCCTTTGGTGAGAGAGTATTCCACTTCCATGGAAGCGCCGGTGCCTCCGAAAACGGAGGAAACGTTTATGATCCTGCCGGAATGCTTCTTCAGCATGCCTTTGACGGTTTCCCGGGTCAGGTCGGCCATGGAGCACAGGTTCGCGTCAAGGATCTTCCTCAGATCCTCCGGCGAGGAATCCTGAAACAGAGATACGCGGGAAATGCCCGCGTTATTGATCAGTATATCCGGTATGCCGAAGCGTTCTTCGCACGCGCGGACCATCCGGACACATTCGGAAGGATCGGCAAGATCGCCTGTGAATGTACAGGTCTCTGCGCCGTTTTTTTCGCAGAGGACCGCGGTTTCCTGAAGCATCGCCGTGTTTTTCGCGCAGGAAAGAAACAGGCAGCCTCCTTCTTCTGAAAGCCTGAGAGCGGCAGCGCGGCCGATTCCCCGCGACGCGCCGGTGATCATGATGATCCGTTTCATAACTGTGAATTCCTCCTCCCGGTTTGTTACAGATTTTTTACACGCCGGACCCAAAATCCTGTTTTCAGGACCCCTGAAAACACAAAATATTCGCTGTTATTCTGTTGACAAATACCATATGAACTGATATACTTTCCATAGTGTAACATTTATGTAACAAATTGCGCTTTGGCGCTGAACTGATATTATTATAGAACAGAAAAGGTGCTTTTGTGAAGAACAAGTCTAAGATTCGTTTTACAGCATTGATCCTGGCGTTTATGACCGGTGTTTCCGCGGTAATGAGCGGAGCGGCCGGATTTGATTCGCTGGATGCCGGAACTGCAGTAGCCGGCGCAAGCGCGGTCCTTTCGGATTACTTCGCGTCCCATGAGGACGCGGCCCAGAAGATCTCGGCAGCGCTTTCACCCATTATTGCAGTCAGTGAAGAGTCTTCTTCCGTAGGCGGATACGACCTGTCCTCAAAAGACATGGATGAAACGGTCTACAGCACCACTGTGAAGGGCCTTGCCAAGGTGGAGGGTGTACTGAATGTTCGTGAAGCACCGTCCACACTTTCCGGTATCATTGAGTACGTGATCCGCGGCGGCGAAGTTGAAGTTATCGGAGAACGTATCGTAAACGGAAATCTCTGGTATAAGATCCGGTACAACGGGACCGAAGGTTACGCGGCCGGCAATTATCTCGCCTTCGGCGAAGAGGCGGCCCGCCTGGCAAAGGAGATCGCGAAGGAAGAGTCCGGTGAGGCTTCCCTGCCTGAGCTTTTTGAAATCCCCAATGATATCTCATGGCTCAGCCAGGACCTTCAGGACCAGCTGAATTATTACACCCGGGAGATCAATTTCTGCATCAGCACGAATTATCCCGAAGAGACAAAAAAGAACAATTACGTCGGCATGTATTCCATCCTGCTGTATCTTCTGGAAAACTTCCAGTGCATTATGGATATCGCGAATGAATACGGACTAACGGATACCTACGCGGCGGCCGCGGCAGCGCTGACCAAGGTGGATCACAGCCGTGTGCAGCTGAGCGCGTATACCGGCTCATCAGAGGAGCAGTTCATCGCCTCCATTACGAATACCGGTGCGGAGACGCAGCCGGAAGGGCAGACGTGGACGCAGGCGCCGGGTACGGCTGCGGAGACCGCGCCTCTCGCCGCATGGACACCGGAGACGCCGGCTCCTGTGCCGGAGACGCAGCCGGTCTGGACGCCGGAAACACAGCCGGTCTGGACACCCGAAACCACAGCTCCGGCCTGGACGCCGGAAACGCAGCCGGTCTGGACACCGGAAACCACAGCTCCGACCTGGACGCCTGCACCTGAGACGCCGGCGCCGGAAACACCGGCTCCTGTGCCTGAGACACCCGCGCCCGTACCGGAAACACCGGCTCCTGTACCTGAGACACCGGCACCCGTGCCGGAAACTCCTGCGCCCACACAGGTCGCGTCTGATCTCGGCAGCCAGATCGCGGCATTTGCCGCCTCCTGGGTCGGAAGGATCAATTATGTATGGGGCGGCAATGATTTCCGCGAAGGCGGCGGTGTGGACTGCTCGCACTTTACTTACAACGTTTACCTGCATTTCGGCCTGACATCTTACTACACCACGTCCGGCGGCCAGAGAGGCTGGGGGCGCCCGGTGGACATTTCCCAGATCCAGCCCGGCGACCTGGTCTGCTACGCGGGTCATGTGGCTATCTATTACGGAAACGGCATGATCGTGCACGCGCCGGCTCCCGGCAGAATGATCGAGATCGGCAGCCTTTATATACTGCCTGTGGTCTGTGTCAGAAGAATGTACTGATCATCGGAATGATCAGATATTATGATAAAACGGCACGCGGGTGCTGATACGCATCCGCGTGTGTTTATTTCAGAGAGGGGTCCGGCTTCTGTTATCCTCGCCGGAAAAAAGATGAAGAGAAAATGCCTGAAAGCTGCTGCGGCTTTCCTTGCCGCAGTCATCCTGATTACAATTACAGCATCATCATCAAGCGCGGCCGTATTCAGCGATCTGGATCTTAAGACAGCGGACGCCGGCGCGTCTCTGGCGCTTTCCGGCTATTTCGCGTCTCATGAAGACGCGGCCGAGAAGATCTCCGCGGCGCTTTCTCCTATTATTGCCATTGCGGAAGAGCAGACCCGGGTCACCGGCCAGTACTTCGCGGAGAACAGTGAAGAGATCACATATGAGACCCGCGTGATCGGAAAGGTCTGCACCGAGGGCACGCTGAATGTGCGTAAAGCCACGTCCACGCTTTCCGACATCGTAGCCCGCGTGGTCCGGAAAATGGAAGTCTGGGTCGTGGGTGAAAAGCTGGTGAACGGGCATCTCTGGTACCGGATCGAGCTGGATGACGTGTCGGGCTATGTATCCGCGAACTATATCCGGTTCGGTGATGACGCGGAACGGTATTTTGCCGAGGCCAGAGAAGCCTTCAAGGAACAGGCGCAGCTTCCCGCGTCCTTTGAGCTGCCGGAGGAATATCAGTCTCTGGATCAGGGTACCCGCGACAGTCTGGAGTATTACGCGCAGCAGATCAATTACTGTCTGACCAATGACTACGCGGCTCAGGAAGCGAACCAGAACTTTATCAACATGTATTCCGTCCTGATCTATCTTCTGGAGAATTATCAGGCGATCCTGGACGTAGCCAATGAGTACGGCCTTTCCGAGACCATCTACCAGGTGAACCAGGACATCACGCTGGTGGAATTCATGCGTGAAAAACTGAGCGACATGACCGGACAGACGGAACAGGATTTCTATAATGAGATCAGCGCGGTGATCGAGTCCTCCATCGAGGCCAGCAAAGCTGCGGACGCCGCGTACCAGGCCCAGCTCCGCGCGTCCACCGGGCACCGGATCGCGGATTACGCCGCAAGCTTTGTCGGCAGGCTGCCTTATGTCTGGGGCGGCGCGAGCCTGACATACGGCGCGGACTGCTCCGGTTTCTGCGGCCAGATCTACGCTGCCTTCGGCCTTCTGGACCAGGGTGCAGCCAATGCGCACGCGTATAACAGTACGTCCATGCGGACTATCGGTTACGGCGTTGATATTTCCCAGATCCAGCCCGGCGACCTGATCTGCTATCCCGGCCATGTGGCGATCTATTTCGGGAACGGCGTCGCGGTGCATGAACCGTCGCCCGGCCACTACGCGTCATACGGAAATCTTTACATGCTTCCCATCGTCACCATCAGACGGCTTTATTAAGGGAATACAGCCCATGGATCCCGGGGCGTTCTTCCCCGGTACAGGCATTCCGGTGCTTTATGGGTCACTGTTGATCGAGGCAGGTGTTTTATGTTCCTCTATGGCATGAAATACCTGCCTCTTTTTCTTTCCGCGGCCGGCTGTTCACAGAACTTTCAGTATTTCTCCGGAGCCGTTCTGAGTTGACTTTTCATACCTGCTATATTATACTTAGCAAGGGTTATGTGCCGTACTTTGTATGGCGCCCTTATCATTTTTGACGGAGTGTTGTTATGGTCTTTTCCAGCCTGTTATTTATTTTCGCGTTTCTTGCTCCACAGCTTTTCATATACTTCATCGCTAAAAAAACCAGGACGAGGAATATCATCCTCCTCGTCTTTTCGTTGATATTCTACGCCTGGGGAGGGCCGCAGTATCTGCTGCTTCTTACGGGCGAAGCTTTCGTCAGCTGGTATTCCGCCAGGGAGATCGGGCGGATCCAGTCGAAGACCCTGAAGAAATGCTGGCTTGTGCTGGAGTGCGTGATCCTGCTGCTTCTGCTGATCCTTTTTAAATACACAGGATTTATTCTTACGAATGTGCAGCGTTTCACCGGCTGGCCGGAAGCGGTACCGGATATCATTCTCCCCATCGGTATTTCTTTCTATACGTTCCAGCTGATCTCTTATGTGGCGGATGTTTACCGGGGCGAGGTCCAGGCGCAGCAGGCATACTGGAAGGTGCTTCTGTACTGCAGCCTGTTCCATCAGTGTATCGCCGGCCCCATCGTCCGTTACAGCACGGTGGAAAATGATATTGAAAACCGGACAATCACTCTGGATGATTTTTCCGCAGGTGTCCGCAGGTTTTCTGTGGGCCTCGCGAAGAAGGCCATCCTGGCAAACGGCTGCGGAGCTCTGGCGGACAAGTTCGCGCCCATGGCCCAGGGAGCGGTCTCTTCGATGCCTACCCTCGGACTCTGGTTCGGCATGATCTGCTATACCCTGCAGATCTATCTGGATTTTTCAGCGTATTCGGATATGGCCATCGGCATGGGACGCATGGTGGGCTTCCATTACCTGGAGAACTTTAATTATCCGTATATCGCGAGATCCGTACAGGATTTCTGGCGCAGATGGCACATTTCGCTTTCCACCTTTTTCCGCGATTACGTTTACATCCCCATGGGCGGGAACCGGAAAGGCGCTTTCCGCACGTACGTGAATCTTTTCATTGTCTGGTTCCTTACGGGCATGTGGCACGGCGCCAGCTGGAATTATATTCTCTGGGGTCTGTATTTCTTCGTATTCCTGGCGCTTGAGCGGCTGTTCCTCGGCAAGGTCCTGGATAAGATCTGGGGGATCTTCGGCCATATCTACGCGCTTCTTGTCGCGGTCATCGGCTGGGTCCTTTTCCGGTTTACGGATTTCAGCACTCTGCTGGAAGTCCTTCGCGGAATGTTCAGTTTCGGCGGCGGCCGCGCGCTGTGGAATCAGGAGCTGATCTCTTCCTGCCTGAACCATGTGTTCTTCCTTGCGGCTGCATTGATCTCGGTCTTCCCCATCGGAAAGAAGATCCGGGACGGCCTGCTGGCTGCAGGACACAGAAAAGCCAGACACGGCCTGCTGGGCCTGGTTTACTTTACGGACGCGCTGACTCCGGTGATCCTGATCCTGCTTTCTGTACTTGCGCTGATCGGAAACACCTACAATCCGTTCCTTTATTTCCAGTTCTGACGCTTGTAACGGGAGATCAAAAACCTTATGAATATTGAAAACAAGATGAAAGATGATAACCGGAGATATGGCTGGCGGGCGTTCCTTCTGGCTTTATTTCTGATCGTGATGGCCATGGGCTTCATTGTGGGCTGCGTCCTTTTCTGGCTGCGCCCGACGGAGTCCGTCCTTGAAAAACGGAAGCTTACGGAATTCCCGGAATTCCGCGTGGAGGAGTTTGTTGACGGCACGTATACTTCAAAGATCTCCACCTGGTTCGCGGATACTTTCCCCTTCCGGGAGGAGCTTTTGACCATCCAGCAGAAGATCAAGACCTATTACGGCCTTCAGAATGACGTGGTTTCGGCGGTGGGTGAAGGGGATGATATCCCGGATATTGAAGACCTGATCCCTCCGGCCACGGAGGAGCCGCCGGAGATCCAGGTGCCGGAGGAATCTTCTCCGGAGATCGAAGTGGTTCCTTCTGAAAGCGAATCCGAAAGCGAGCCTGAAAGAGAAACTTACGAATCTGTGGACGCGGATGAACTGGTGAAAATGAATCCCCAGGAAGCCGGCGACGTCAACGTCAAAGACCTGGTGGGCTACTGTGTGTACGGATTTAACCTGAAAGGCGCGGATAAGTACGCAATTCACGTCAGTAATGTGGCAAATGCGCTGAAGGGGGTCTCGAATACCTATGAGATCCTGATCCCGGATAATTCCGCCATCATGCTTGATGACGCGACCAAGGCGGAATGGCGGCTTTCGGATGAGGAGAAGGTCCTCCATTATTATCAGGCGAAGGCGGCGTCCCTGAGCCCGTATATCAAGGACGTGTATATTTACGATACCCTGATGGAGCATAATGACGAGTATCTGTATTTCCATACGGATCATCACTGGACGCAGCTCGGCGCTTATTATGCCTATGTGGAATTCTGCAAAAAGAAGGGTATAGAGCCCCATGAGCTTTCCGAGTATAAGGAAGTCGTCACGAATGATTTCCTGGGCAGCTATTACGCGGATTACCCGCAGCTTGCTGACAATCCGGATACGGTCCACGCGTATGAGCCGCTGACCTATAATACCATGCAGTTCTTTGACAATGACCTGAAGATTATGCGTGATGGCGTGATCGTCCGTGATATGAACCGCTTCCCGAATACCCTGAAGTATCTCGGCTTCATCTACGGAGACAATCCGCTGACCATTATCGATAATCCGGAAGTAAAGAACGGGGAGACCTGCATCATCATTAAGGAAAGTTTCGGGAACGCCTGGATCCCCTTCCTGACGGATCATTATCAGAAGATCATCGTGCTGGACTACAGATATTACAACAGCGAGAACGAAAGCTTTATGGGCAACGTCGTGGATCTGGCAAAGAAAGAGAAAGCGGCAGACGTCGTCTTTATCAATAACCTGGAAGCAATCTCCGATTCCCAGATCATGGATGTCATGGGCAACATCTGCAAGTAATGAAAGGAAACGTCATGAAGAAGATCAGCGTAATGGTTCCTTGCTATAACGAAGAAGAGAATGTGGACGCGCTGGCGGAGGCCGTGAAAGAGGAATTCCGGACCTGGCTTCCCTCCTATGATTATGAACTGATCTTCATTGATAATCATTCCAAGGACAGCACCAGAGACCGTCTCAGGCTGATCGCGGCGAAGGACCCGAAGGTCAAGGCGATCTTTAATGCGAAGAACTTCGGACAGTTCAACTCTCCGTATTACGGCCTGATGCAGGCTCATGGAGACGCGGTGATCAGTATGGCCTGTGATTTTCAGGAGCCGGTGGAAATGATCCACCAGTTCGTTCAGGGCTGGGAAGAAGGATATAAGATCGTCATCGGCGTAAAAACGGCCAGTGAAGAAAGCAAACTGGTCTACGCGCTACGGTCGCTGTATTATAAGACCATCAGGAAATTTTCCGACGTAGAGCAGATCGAGCACTTTACCGGTTTCGGGCTGTATGACCAGAGTTTCATTGAAGTCCTTCGGAAACTGGATGATCCAACGCCCTTTTTCCGCGGGATCGTAGCCGAGCTCGGATTTGAACACAAGGAGATCCCTTTTGTTCAGCCGAAGCGCCGCGCGGGGAAGACTTCCAACAACTGGTACCGCCTGTATGACGCCGCCATGCTTTCCTTTACGTCTTATACAAAAGTCGGGCTCAGGCTTGCCACCTTTATCGGTATGTTCGGCGCTTTCACGAGTTTTGTGATCGCCATCGTATTTCTGATCAAAAAGCTGACGGACTGGTACGGTTATGATGCCGGCATCGCGCCTCTCATCATCCTGGTAGGGATCCTGGGATCGCTCCAGCTGGTGTTTATCGGCCTGATCGGAGAGTATATCCTGTCTATCAATCAGCGGTCCATGCACCGTCCTCTGGTGGTGGAGGAGGAGCGCATCGGCATCTGGGATACCGAGGAAACGGAGGAAACGAAGAAAACACCGGAAAAAGCAGAAGCTGAAGAAGCTCAGAAGCAATGAAAAAAGTAATCGCATTTGCAAAAGATTTCATATGGGGAGCCATCGGGCTTATTGTGCTGAACGCGGCCATGAGCCTCCTGGTGATGCCCACCATCGAACGGACACTCGGCGCTGATTTTCAGGGCCGGGTGTTGTATTATACGTCTCTTGCGACGTATCTGACAAGTATCGGGTTCGGATTGAACTACGGACGAATGAAGGTCTACGCGAAGGAGCGGAAGACGGTGAACGGCGAGTTTAATCTGATGCTGATTGGCGCGGCAGCCCTGACCGCTCTTGTGACCATCATCGCCATTCTGATCAAAGGCGAGACTGCCGGGACCCCCTGGATCCTTCTGATCCTTTTCATGATCCTGACGGTGATCCGCACATATGCGGACGTCGCCTTCCGGCTGCGGGTCAATTATAAGCTGTTTTCCCTGTTCTACTGCGCCATAGGCGCGGGATATGCAGCGGGACTTCTTCTGTTCCGGCTGACCGGCGCCTGGATCCTGATCTTCCTCACCGGTGAACTGTTCGGACTTCTTTTTGTCTTTTTTACCAGTACGATCTTCAAACCGCCGTATTTTGAACGGACAGCTGCGTTTCAGGAACACGTCAAGGGGACCGCGGTCATTACCGGTTCTTTCCTTTTATCGGATTTTGTTTCAGCAGCGGACCGCCTGCTGATCCCTACACTGCTTGCAGGCGGCGCGCTTTTCCACGGAGTCATGTATCCGGGAGATACCCTGACCTCGCTGTTCTATTATGCCAGTTTTGTCGGAAAGATCATGTCCCTTCTCTCCACGCCGCTGAATGGTGTGCTGTCCGGATATATCGCAAGAGAAGAGGGGGGGCTTGCGCCGAAACTGTTCCTGAAGATCATCGGAGCTTTATTCGGCGTCGTGGTACTGGTGACCGGCGTTTCCTACGCGGGTTCCCACCTTTTCGTGTATCTGTTCTATCCGGACTGGTATACGGTGGTCCGGCCGCTGTTCCTTCTGGCAAACGCGGGGCAGGTCCTGTTTTTTATCTGCAATACCCTGATGGTGGTGGTGCTCCGCTATACTGAAGAGCGGAACCAGATGATCGTCAGCGTCTGTTACATCGCCGCGTTCTTCGCGACTGCCGTGCCGCTGACACTGCGTTTCGGCATCTGGGGCATGGCCTGGAGCATCTTTATCGTAAACGCGCTGAAGTTCGCGCTGTTTACCATACTTGGCTATCGAAGCCTGAAGAGGGAGACTTGAAAAGTACAGAGGGTCGGACTGATCCGGAAAGGACAGAAGATGAAAGAAACGTTTGTAAAACAGCTGGAAGAAAGCCATGATATCCACCGGGTCCTTCCTTTGGACCGGACGAAGACCAATACCGCCCGGCTCATGAAAAAGGAGCCGTACGAGACCCGGCTCCTCAGCGATATGAGCACACTGGAGGGCTGGTCGGAAAAAACGCCTTACGCGAAGATCTCCATCAGTGATACCGTACTGTTTCACGGAAAGAAGACGATGCTTCTGACCTGTCCCACAAACCTTCCGGACTGGCTTCCGGGACACGACCGGGGGCGGATCTATGAGGAACCCGGCGCTTTATTTACGGTGGACCGGGAGAACTGGGAGGACTGGAACCGGCTGTCATTTTATGTATATCCGGATATGCACGGGACCAAATCCATAAATCTCAGGATCCAGCCGAGGAACGACGGCGTGCTGAAATCTCCGGACGCCTGGGGACGTACCGGGCATCATAATGTTTCCCTGGTCCCTGATGAATGGAACCATATTACTCTGGAGATCCCCATGGTCCCGCGGGACTGTGTGACGGGCGTCAGCCTTGAGTATGATATGTGCGGACATGAAAATGACAGCGATGACGTGCTGCACTGGTATTTATCCACTCTGGAGCTCCAGAAGGTGGAGGCGGATAAGGAAGAAGGCTGGACGCCGAAGCCCGGCCTGATCTCGGTCTCAGGCTCCGGTTATACTCCGGAGGGCCTGAAATACGCCGCGGCGGCCTGCGGGGAGGCCGCGGAGGAATTCACAGTTTCCCGGTGCACGGAGCAGGAACCCGGGTACTGCCGGGAGAAGAAGAATGTCGTATTCCGAGGGAAAACAGAAGAGGTCTGTATCGGCGGAGAGACTTTCATGATGATGGATTTTACGTCTCTTCAGCAGGAGGGGACCTACGTCATTTGCTGCGGGTCACTCCGAAGCGAACCGGTCACCATCGCGCGGGACGCGTATGAACCGGCCGCATGGAAGATCCTGAATTTCTATCTTTCCCAGCGCTGCGGTTATTATGTCCGGGGCAAGCATATGGCCTGCCACACCGACCTGCTGCTGGTCCACGGGAAAAAGAGCATCGTCGCGAACGGGGGCTGGCATGATGCGGCGGATCTGGCCCAGGGCATGGGCAATACCGCTGACGGCACCGCGGCTCTGTTCCTTCTTTCAGACCGCCTGAAAGACAGGAATCCCCGGCTGTACGACCGGGTCCTGGAGGAAGCGGAGTGGGGGCTGGACTATGTACTGAAGGTCCGGTTCGGAGACGGCTTCCGTTCCGATTATTCCTCCACGTCCATCTGGACGGATGGAATCATCGGCACTTCGGATGATATCATTTCCCAGGCCAATGAAACTCCCTACCTGAACCTGGTCTCGGCCTTCGCGGAAGCCCTCGGCGCCTTCTCTCTGAAGACAGAAGATCCTGTCCGGTCAGACTACGCTCTGAAACTCGCGGAAGAGGATTTCGGCTTTGCCATGGCACAGCTGAAACGCGGAGAGGAGGGGGATCCCTCAGTCCGCATGGAGCAGTTTGAAGTCAAGGTCTTCGCTGCAGCCTGCAGCGCGGCAGCAGCGCTTGTCCGCGCGGGGAAGAGGGAGTATCTGAAAGACGCGGCGCGCTTTGCCGGGCTGCTTCTGGAATGCCAGGAAAAGGATACGCCGGGCTGGGAGATCCCTTTGTCCGGATTCTATTATACGGACCGCAGACATACGATGCCTTGGCACCATGCCCATCATTCCTTTGAACAGTATACAGCTGCCGGTCTGGAGATCCTGCTTCAGGAAGCGCCGGATCATCCGGATGCCGGCAAGTGGATGGAAGCCGTGAAGCGGACTGCGGCATATTATAAAGCCATCGCCGGATATACCAGGCCCTATGGCCTGTTCCCGGAGGGCGTTTACTTCGCGGATGAAGCGGAGAAGTATCCCCGGGAGACCTTCGACAGTGTGATCTGGGCGGATGATCTGTGCCTTCCGGGCTTCCGGCCACAGGCGGAAAACGGCATCGTCTGCCTGGACAAGGAAAAGGGCGTTTATCTCCGCGCTTTCCCTGTCTGGTTCTCTTTCCGCGGAAACTGCGCGGTGCAGCTTTCTGAAGCGGCAGCGGCCGCTTCCGCGGCCCGGATCACCAAAGACCGGGAATTAATGGAACTATGCGCGCAGCAGATCCACTGGCTGACCGGGGGAAATCCCTTCGGGCAGTCCCTGATCTACGGGGAAGGGCATGAATGGTCTGACGAATATACCGTTCAGCCCGGCGTAACGGTGGGACAGATCCCGGTGGGTGTTCAGACCTATCAGGATCATGACAGCCCCTGGTGGCCCCAGGTAGCCACGGCGACCTATAAGGAAGTCTGGATCTCTCCCGCGAATAAACTGGCGTGGCTTATGAGCTACGTACTGTAAAAAGTCCGGCGTCTGCCGAGAAGAAAGAAGACAGGAGCATACACATGAAATACCGCTGCCTGATCCTGGATCATGACGATACTATTGTAGACAGCACCAGAGAGATCCATTATCCCTGCTATAAGGAATTTCTTCAGCGTTTTTTCCCGGAGAAGTCCTTAGCCGGCTTTGAGGAATACATCCGGTACAATTTCCATCCCGGAGTATACGAATTTTTCCGCGACATCGTGGGACTCACGGAGGAAGAGACTCTGAAGGAGCAGGACTTCTGGAATGCCTATGTGAAGCAGCATGTGCCGGAAGCATATCCCGGCATAAAACAGGTCCTTGAGGATTTCCGGAAAGCCGGGGGGATCCTGACGGTCGTCTCCCATTCCTATAAGGAGAATCTGCTCCGGGATTACCGGGAAAACGGCCTTCCGCTTCCGGAACTGGCCTTTGGCTGGGAAGTTCCCAGAGAAATGCGGAAACCGAAACCGGATACGGTTTTTGAGATCCTGAAGACCTTTCATCTGGAGCCGGAGGAAGCGCTGATGGTGGATGATATGAAACCGGGCCTGGAAATGGCGAGGGCCGCGGGGGTACCGTTCGCGGCTGCCGAATGGGGCAATCCCGTACCGGAAGTGCATGCCTATATGCGGGAGAACGCGGATTACTATTTTGAGAGCATAGAAGACTTTCAGCGCTTTTTGTTTCAGAAGTAAAGCAAACGGACAGAAGGAGAGAGACATGATGAAAAGAATTGCGGCGGTGATCCTGGCGGCCCTGATGATCACAGGCGTATGCGCCTGCGGGACGGTAAACGGATCCGTACCTTCCGGCGCGCCGGAGACAAAGGATGAGGACACGTCGTCTGCGGAGGATGAAAAGGACGAGGACGAAGCGCCTTCGGAGGATGAGAAGGACACGGATACGGATTTTTCGGAGGACGAATTTGATACGGAGAAGACGCCGCTTGAGATCGCGGCGGAAATGAAGACCGGGTGGAATCTGGGCAACTCTCTGGATGCCTTCAGCGATACGGGCCTGGGTTCGGAAACCAGCTGGGGAAATCCGAAGACCACGCAGAAAATGGTGGATGACGTCCGGGACATCGGATTTACCACCATCCGGATCCCTGTGACCTGGGGCATCCACGCGGATGAAAACGGCCATGTGGATGAAAAATGGATGGCACGGGTGAAGGAAGTTGTGGACTACGCGTATCAGGATGGTTTGTATATCATTCTGAATTCCCACCATGACAACAGTTATTATGACATCGGCGGCTGCGTAAAGAGTGAGGAGACCTATCAGGCGAGCCTTCATAAAATGACCGGGCTCTGGACGGAGATCGCGGAAACCTTCCGGGGTTACGATGAGCATCTGGTATTTGAGACCATGAACGAGCCCCGGACGGAGGGCAGTCCGAATGAATGGAGCGGCGGAACGGAAGAGGAGCGGAAGATCGTGTACGGCCTGAACGCGGCCATCGTTTCCGCGGTCCGCGCCACCGGAGGCAACAATACTTACCGGTGCATCATGGTACCATGCTACGGCGCCAACTGCCAGTACAATATTCTGAGTACCATGGAACTTCCTGAGGATGACCGGATCCTTGTATCCGTACACGCGTATACTCCGTACGCCTTTGCCATGCAGGGGGACGGCGGTACCGCGCTGTTTTCCGCAAGCCATAAAAGCGAGCTGGATACTTTGTTCAGGAATCTGAATATTCTTTTTGTCAAAAAGGGTATCCCGGTGGTCATCGGGGAGTTCGGATGCACGAATAAAGACAACATCGATGAACGGTGCGCCTGGGCGGAATACTTTGTATCCGGCGCGAAGATGTACGGGATCCCCTGCATCGTCTGGGACAATAATTCCAGGAAAGGGCAGACGGGTGAAGAATGCTTCGGCCTGTATGACCGCAGAAGCGGCGAATGGTCGTGGCCGGAGCTTGCGGAAACCATGATCCGGGTATGGGAATAGATCCTGCCGGGAAAGAGAAAAGGAAGGGCGATGAGCGCCCTTCCTTTTCTTTTATCGGGAAAGATGACAGGAGCATCTGGTCCGCCCGGCCTGTTACACCGTGGCGATGACCTGTGATTCTTTCTTTACGATGGTGGAGTTTCTGATCTTTTCCTGAAGGATCTCGTAATATTCGTCATCCGGGAAATTGTGAAGATCCACGGTACGGCCGGTGAAGGCGCTCAGATGGATCGAATTCGAGATCGTAAGGCCGCGGATGCCTTCCTCGCCGGGGGCCAGAAGCGGTGTGCCGTGAAGAATGGCGGAAGCCACGTTTTTCAGAATGCCCACATGCTGTTCTCCGCCGGACTGGTCCACGTCCAGTTCGATCTTTTCGCATTCCGGAGCTCCGAAAGGCTTCGTATTGGTCTTTTCAAATTCCCGTTCGGAAACCGCGTTTTTGTAGAAATACATGTGCTGCTCTTCGATGACGATCTTGCCCATGTCGCAGGCGATCTCCAGCCGGTTGGTGCCGGGAGCTTCACCGGTGCTTGTAATGTATTCACCGGTGAGTCCGCTGTCGTACTCCATGAAGGCCATCACGTCGTCCTCGACTTCGATGTGATGGTATTTTCCGAAACTGGCTTTCGCGTAGATCCTGTCCGGCATGCCGAAGATCCACTGCCAGAGGTCGATCTGGTGGGGGTTCTGGTTGATCAGCGCGCCGCCGCCTTCGCCTTTCCAGGAGCTGCGCCAGGTGCTGCTGTCATGATATGCCTGGGAACGGTACCAGTCGGTAATGATCCAGGTAACGCGCTTTAAGCTGCCCAGCTCGCCGCTTCTGACCATCTCGCGGAGCTTCTGGTACATGGGGTTCGTCCGCTGATTGTACATGATGCCGAAGATCTGGCCCGGATGCGCGGCGGCTGCCGCGTTCATTTCCTTCACCTGCCTGGTATATACGCCGGCGGGTTTTTCCGTGATCACATGAAGCCCGAGATCGAATGCCCGGATCGCGTATTCCGCATGGAAGTAGTGGGGGATCGCGATGATCACCAGGTCGATGAGGCCGCTTTTCATCATTTCATCGCCATCGGCGAAAACCGCGGCGCCCGGAAAATGATCTTTGACATATTCACGCCGCGCCTCGGAGATATCCGCGGCAGCAGCGAGGGTCATGTCCGGGATCTTACCTTCGTAAATGTTTCTGCAGTGGGTCGTGCCCATATTGCCTACGCCGATGACGCCGACTCTGATCTTATCCATGATTCATTCCGCCTTTCTTAAGATTTCCATTAACGCGCAGTACGCGATATCAAAAGTATCCGCCGTACTTTTTTCTTTGTTGATTTCTGATTTCTGACCGGCGGGGCCGGCTTTGATCTCCAGAAATTCCAGGCCCTTAAAGGTGCCCAGATGCGGTTCCAGGCTCAGGAATCCTTCGTAGCCCCGGTCAGAGAGCGCCTGAAGGATCTCCGCCACATGGCCTTCGCCGTAGCCCGAAGGCACTACGGTACCGTCAGCAAGGGCATCCTTAATGTGCATATAGACTACATGGTCCTTCAGAAGCTCATACGCCTCCGGGAAGGTCTTCTGTCCGCACTGGACGAAGTTCGCCGGATCAAAAACCGCCTTCAGACAGGGAGAAGCGACTTCCGTGAGAAGATCCAGGCAGCGGGGCGCGATATCGCCGTAAATGCCTTTTTCGTTCTCGTGAAGCAGGATCACGCCTTCTTCCTCCGCCATTGCCGTCATGGCTTTCAGCCGGCGCATCACTTCATCCCGGTACTCCTCATATTTCCCATCCGGAATATAGAAACTGAACATCCGGATGAAACGGGTACCCAGCATTTTCGCGGTGCGGATCGTCCGTGCCAGCTGCTCCATATGCGGCTCAAAATCGTCCGTGATCCGGATCTTTCCGATGGGGGAGCCGATGCTGGAAACCGAGATGCCGTACCGGTCCATTTCCTCTTTCAGCGCCAGCACCTCATCATCCGACAGCGCGGAGATATTCTTGCCGTTGATGCCGCGCGGTTCAAAATACCGGATGCCCAGCTGGTTCAGATGTTCAAACTGGACCGGGATCATTTCGTCGATCTCGTCCGAAAAACCGGACAAAGTGAATTTGCCTGCCATACTGTATCTCCTTGTTTTACCGTACTTAAGCCGTA
>CADCQD010000236.1 GCA_902803485.1 uncultured Eubacteriales bacterium
GAAACGCGCATTAATGAACCGCGAAACACGCATTAATTAACAGCCGGAAATGCACTATTCAATTGCTGAATGTGCAATGCTGATTACAAGCAAGACAGACGATCGGCTGCGAAACACAAGCTAAAGGAAGAGGTCGGTTGGCCTGGAAGTCGCTAGCCTTGTAGTAATTAGTTTGTTCTGTAAGTCACTGGCCAAGGTGATGATTCGCTGGCTCTGGAAATCGCAGGCGACAGGTTAGGAAAATTGTGGGGATTCCCCTCACAATTCATTTTTTAAAATCCCCGGGGATAAAAAACCGGTTTTGAGCGGCAAAATCCCCGGGGAAAATCATAAACTTGAAATCCCCGGGGCGAGTGAGATTGATATTAAAAAATGTTGTGACAAATTACCCCCGAACTCGAGTGAAATTCAAATTCCCCGGGGGCAGTCACGAAACGCATTAACGAACCGCGCATTAACGAACCGCGAAACGTGCATTAACGAACCGCAGAACGCATATTAACGAATCGCGCAACGCAACGAATCGAAGCGCAATGCAGCATTAATTAACCGCGAAAAATATATGAAACAACAGAGATCCGCGCGTTTCCGCGCGGATCCTTCAATCCTTCAATCTTTCAATCCTTCAATCTTTTAATCTTTCTATTTTCAATCTTTCTTATGTTTCTTGCTCCCGGCTGATGAGCCGTCCTATTGGTTCTCCCATGCGGACACGGACTTCTTTTGCGCCGCCTGCGGCATCGCAAAAAGGCACATAAAACTCAAAGCGGTCATTTACGGCTGGTTCCAGCAGGAGTATGATGGTGGAGCCTGCCAGTTCGAAATTGCCCATTTCAGCGCCTTTTTTCAGGATCCCTCCGGTTTCAGCGGTTTCCGCGAAGGTCACGCCGCCTACGATCATGGCGCCGACTTCGATCTGAGCTGCTGTGCCGAAGTGGAGTGTCCTGAGGAGTGTCCACCATCTGCGGTTCAGCCGGAAGACCGGTACCGACTGCAGGGCGATGGGCTGCACGCTGTGCAATTCTCCAGGGATGAAGTGCGTTTCCCCGGGGACTGCGTCGTCAAAACTGCAGAAATGGTGATAATCCGAAGCTTCCAGGCGGAAGACCAGGCACAGTCCGCCGCTGAAGCGTTTTGCTTCATCCGGATCCTGGATGAGGTTGGAAAGCCGGTACGCGGAGCCTTTCATGGGAATGTTCAGATCCGGCTCAACGGGATACCAGGTCATCAGGCTGTCGCAGGGACTGATCAGTTCCTCCGGCGCCGCTTCCGGAAGCGGACGGTTCCAGGAGCGAGCGAAAAAGTCCGCGTAGCTTCGGAAGTCCTGCCCCTCGTAAGGCGTCATGTCGATCTGGTTTTCTTCTATAAACCGGGGGATCATGCGCCGGGACAGCCGGGTGTGGAGAAACCAGGCAGAAAAACGGAACGCGCCGGACTTCTGGATCAGTTTCAGAAGTGCGCGTCCCGGAACGGATGTATAGAAAAAATCAGCTTTCATCATATGCGTGTACGTGCGAACATGACAAGCGCGACTGCGGCCAGCCCGCACAGAAGGAAAATGATCTTGCCGATCATTTTCGGCTTTTTCAGCGGGACCGGCAGAAGGAACAGGATAGCCATGATGACGATGGTCACGGCAAGGGCGATGTCTGTCCGTCTTCCGAGGATGCCGAATAAACTGTACACCAGGGGAACAAACAGGGCGGAAAGAGTCACAGGCATCCCGAGATACAATTCTCTGGGCTGATTGCTGTTCTTCTGACGTTCCTGCTCATCCACATTGAAGTATGCCAGGCGGATCAGTGCGCAGAGCACATAAAACGCGCAGAGGCACACTATGGAGATGCTGTCCCGGTTCAGGGAAAAGACGATCATGGCGGGGAGCATGCCGAAGCAGATCAGATCACTGAAGGAGTCGATCTGGATGCCGAAGCATTTTTCCTGCGGCGTACGCGGCCGGGTGGCGGCAATGGTACCATCAAACATGTCGCAGAAGCCGGCTGCCATCAGGCAGATGACCGCGGAATAGCAGTTGTCTTTCAGCGCGCAGATGATGCCGGTAAAACCGAATAGCATCCCGACGTATGTCAGGATGACGGTATAATTGTAATAACCCAGTAATCTGTGTTCGTGATCCATAATCCTAATACTCTCAGCCTTTTCTTTTATTTTTTTGCGTCTGGCAGAACCGGTATAATACTATTATTATACCTGATTATTCCAAATAGTAAAGCTAAAAACTGTAAACGATTCATTAACTCTTAAAAAACAGGTAAAAAATGGCACTTCTCCGAGGTGTTTTCCTCGCAATCCCGGCGCATTTCCACGCGGCTCCGGCACATATCTTCATATCTCCGAGGTATTTTCGGCACGCACCTCAGGCGCATTTCCCGCATTTCCCTGAGGCAATGGCATATGTTTCCGGAACATTTACCGTGCACCTCCGGCGCATTTTCCACGTTTCTCCGGAACATATCTTCGCACCTCCGAGATAGTATCATCGTTTCTACGGAACATATCTTCGCATCCCCGAGATATTATCATCGTATCTCCGGACATTCCCGCGTATCTTTAGGGCATTTTATACCACATCCTTGTTTTTCTGCGGCGGATAAGTTATAATTATATCCAAAGAGGCAGAAATGCGAATGGCTGAGGGTCCCTGTTGTTTAGGACTTGTTTTTGGATGGGGATCGTATGGCGTTTCTGCTTATCTGATTGATCGGATTGGAGGAAAAACAAGTGAGAGACAGAGTAACGCATTTTGTTATGACGGAGGATTTCCCGGTCGTCCGGACGACTTACGGGAAGATCCGGGGCTACCAGGAAAATGATATGTTCCATTTCCGGGGCATTACGTATGCGGAAGCGGAGCGCTTTATGGCGCCGAAGCCTCCGAAGAGCTGGGAAGGTGTAAAGGATACGCAGGACTACGGATTTGTCTGCCCGCAGGCGCCGGACCGGGAGGTACAGGGAAACCTGGCGTTCCCGAAACGCTATTGGCTGGAGCGGGAGGACTGCCAGACATTGAATATCTGGACAAAGACACTGGATCCCGCGGCGAAGCAGCCGGTTATGATCTGGCTTCACGGCGGCGGATTTTCCAAGGGTTCCGTGATGGAGCTGGAGTGCTATGACGGCGAGAACCTTGCCCGTTACGGCAATGTGACTTCTGTTTCCATCAGCCACAGGCTGAATATCCTGGGCTTCCTGGATCTTTCGGATTACGGCCCGGAGTATGAACTTTCCGGAAATGCCGGCATGGAAGACATCGTCCTTGCCCTTCAGTGGATCCGCGATAATATCGCGCAGTTCGGCGGAGATCCGGAGAATGTGACTATTTTCGGAGAGTCCGGCGGCGGCGGAAAGGTCAGCACACTTCTTCAGATGGCGGACGCGGATGGATTGTATCACCGTGCCATCATTGAGAGCGGCGTGCTTCCCGGTGATCCGAATCCTCTGGAAGAAGATAAAAAAGAAGCGAAGGCATTGGGAAGAAGATACGTGGAGGAAGCCGGCGGGCTGGAGCAGCTCAGGACCATGGAGTACCATGATCTTCTGAAGCTGATGAACAAGATCTCCGGCGGCGCGTTCATGGTATGGGCGCCGGTGCCTCTGACCGGCACCTACACCGGTGATTTCCGGGCAGCGGGCTTCAGAAAAGAGACTCTGTCCGTACCGGTCATCTGTGGCAGCGTATTTATGGAGCTGAATCCCAGAAGCACCTGCATGAAGCCCAGAGCTTCCTTCACGGAAGAAGAACGCTTCCAGGCCATCGCGGACGCGTATGGCGAGGAGCATGCGGCTGAGATCCAGGCGGCGTTTGCAAAAGCGTATCCGGAGTTCAATACCTATTATGCTTCCCAGGCAGACTGCATGGTCCGTGTACCTACGAAGGAATTCTGCGTAAAACGCGCGGCAGCGGGCGGCAAGGTATGGAATTATATGTTTGCTCATGAAAGCGATTACAGAGGCGGCATCCTTTCCACACATGCGGATGAGCTGGCCTTCATTTTCCACAATGTGGAGTATCTGAGCTCTCAGTACAATGAGGATCCGGAGCATTCCGCGGAATGGATGGAGGACCTGATCTTCAACGCGTGGGTCAGCTTCGCGAAAAACGGCGACCCGAATTACGAAGGACTGCCGGAGTGGAAGGCGCTTTCGGAAGGCGAAAACAACTGCTTCATTTTCTCCAAGGCGCCCCGGTGCGCGGCGGATCATGACCAGGCGTTTATGGAGCTTCTTCTGAAGTATTCCAAGTACGCGAAGCCCATGTTCCACAGAGAAAAGAAAAAGGATGAATAAAAGACACCATTGCCGGACAGAAAGTGAGAAAAACAAATGATCTATCATGAGACTGTCCGCCCGAGGCTTTCCGACTTCGGGCGGACAGGAAGAATGACCTGCGAGGCGGTGCTTCAGATCCTGGAAACGGCGGGAAGCCATCATTCGGACAGTGCGGGAGATCCGCTCCTTCGGGATACAGAGGAAGGCGCGGTCTGGATCCTGACGGACTGGCGGGCACGTTTTCTGAAACCTGTTATCAGCGGGGAACCTTTTCAGGTCGATACCTGGATGTACAAAAGATCCACTGCCGGGATCACGCTTCGCGGATATATCCTGACAGATGAAGCCGGCAATGAACTTGCCCGGGCGGAAGCGAAATGCGTTCTGTTCGATCTTAAGACGGAACGCCTGGTCCGTGTCAGCGAGGAGCTTTTCCGCGCGTACCAGCCGGAGGACCGGACCGCCTTTGATACGCCTGTTCCGAGGCTCCTTGTACCGGGGTCTTTTGATTCGGAAAAAGAGATACGGATCAGAGAAAGCGATCTCGATTTTAATCAGCACGTGCATAATACCCGGTACCTCAGCCTGGCTGCGGAAGCAGATCCGGAACTCCTGAACGCAGGAGAGAAGATCGCCGGGCTTCGGATCAGCTACAGGAAGCCTGTGAAGGATGCGGCAGCGGTCACTGTACGCAGGACAGACGAGGGACAGAACCGTCTGATTACGATCTGGAACGGAGAGGAATTGTGTACGTTGTTTGAACTTGAAATAAATCATTAGGATCCTGTCGAAATCCGGGATGCGGTTCCGGTTCCCGTGGACCGGCGTCTTTTCCGGGATGCGGTTCCTGCTCCCGTGGGCCGGCGTCTTTTCTGAGATCCGGCGCTTTTTCGGGATGCGGTCCTTGTTCCCGGGGTCCGAAAAACCTGCGGCAGAGACTTAATGATCGGATAGACAATCACGAAATTATCATTTATAATGAATGAAATTGGGATATGCGGAACGAAGATGCCGCGCACCATATCAGTTATATTTTTCAATTAGGAGGAACAGATCTTGACCATTCAGAAAGAATTACATGAGAACACGCTTTTTGTCGCAGTGGAAGGCCGCCTGGATACGACCACGGCTCCGGATCTTGAAAAATCTCTGAGAGAGAACATGGAAGACGCGGAGAAGCTGGTGCTGGATTTCAGCGAGCTGGAGTACATTTCTTCCGCAGGACTTCGTGTGCTCCTGATGGCTCAAAAGACCATGGCGAAAAAAGAAGGAATGAAAGTCACCGGCGTAAATGAACTCATTTCCGAGATTTTTGAGGTGACGGGCTTTACGGAGATCCTGGAGATCGAGTAAGGGATACGTACGCAGAAAAGAAAGGGCAGTTGTTATGAAAGAAGTCACGGGAGAAGTATTGCAGGACCAGATCCGCGTCACGATGTCCGGGCATATCGACTCCAATAATGCGCCGGAAGTCGAGCAGAACGTCCGCGAACTCCTGGAACAGGCGCCGGGGAGGCCTGTTCTCATTGACGCTGAGAAGCTGGTGTATATTTCCAGCGCCGGTCTGCGCGTAATTCTGCGGATCCGTAAGACGAATGAGGAAGTCCGCATCATCAACGTCAGTCCTGAGGTCTATGATATCTTTGACATGACCGGATTTACGCAGATGATGACCATTGAAAAAGCCTACCGGGTGGTTTCCGTGGAAGGCGCGGAGGAGATCGGCCGCGGCGCGAACGGCACCATTTACAGGATCGACCAGGACAACGTGGTCAAGGTCTATAATAACGCGGACGCGCTGGAGGAGATCCAGCATGAACGCGAGGTGGCCAGGCAGGCGCTGATCCTGGGGATCCCGACAGCCATTTCTTATGACGTGGTCCGTGTGGGAGACAGTTATGGCTCAGTGTTTGAGCTTCTGAACGCGAAGTCTTTCTCCAAGATCCTCGCCGGAGAACCGGAGAAAATGGACTGGTGCGTGAAGGAGTATGTGGATCTTCTGAAAAAGATCCACGGTACGCTGGTTCCTCCGGGACAGCTCCCGGATCTCAGGGAAACGGTGATCTCCTGGGGCGAATTTCTGAAGCCCTATATTCCGGAAGCTGCCTGGAATAAACTGATGGCGATGCTCCGCGAGATCCCGCACGATGATCATATGATCCATGGCGATTACCACACGAAGAATGTGGAACTGGTGGGCGATGAAGTCCTTCTGATCGATATGGATACGCTGGCTGTCGGACATCCGATCTATGAGCTTGCGTCCATGTATAACGCGTTTATCGGCTATTCCGAATATGATCATTCGAACATTCTGGGATTCCAGGGCTTTGATTTTGATACAGCCATGGAGTTCTGGCGCAAGTCGCTTGCGGCGTATCTGAACACGGATTGCGAAGCCAAGATCCGCGAAGTCGAAAATAAAGCCAGGATCATCGGATATACCCGCATGATCCGCCGCTCCATCAGAAGGCACGGGCTGGAAAAAGAAGAAAGCAGGGCGGAGATCGAGCTCTGGAAGAAGAATCTTCTGGATCTTCTGGATAAGACCTATTCCCTCGTCTTCAGCAATAATGAACTGGATGTGGAAGCATCGACGGACAATCTGGATGACGTGATCGATTTTGTGCGCGGTTTTCTGGAAAAGGCGGACTGCCCGCTGAAGATCCAGATGCAGGTGGAGGTCGCAGTTGAGGAGATCTTCATCAATATTGCGTCATACGCCTACGCGCCGGATAAGGGCAACGCGAATATCCGGGTGGAGATCCTGGAGGATCCGAAGGTCGCGGCCATTCAGTTTGTTGACCGGGGCGTGCCCTATGATCCGCTGGCGAAGGAGGATCCGGACGTTACGATGTCCGCGGAGAAGCGCCAGATCGGCGGGCTCGGGATCTTTATGGCAAAGAAATCCATGGATGATATCAGCTACCGTTATGAGGACGGCAAGAATATCCTGTTGATGAAAAAGAATTTATGAGTCTGAATGTTTTGGAAAAAGCAGATCTTCATATGCATACCAGCGCTTCCGACGGGACGGACAGCCCGTCGGAAATTATTGAGCTGGTCAAAGAAGAGGGGATCGGCCTGTTTTCTGTGACGGACCACGATACCATCCAGGGCTGCCGTATGGTGATCTCCGCAAGGAGCAGTTCTGATCCGCATTTTCTGACGGGTGTAGAGTTTTCCTGCCGGGATGAGGGCGGAAAATATCATATTCTGGGTTACGGGTATGATGTGGACGCCGGGCCGATCCACGAGCTGGTAGAAGCTACCCACGTGCTTCGCCTGGAACAATTCGGGGAGCGGATCAAAGCGATCACTAAAGAATACGGCTTCTACTTCTCAGAAGAGAATCTCCGGGAGCTTTATTCACATGAAGAACCCGGAAAACCGCATCTCGGAAATATGATGGCCAGGCTCGGATACGCGAAATCCAAAGATGACGCGATCCTGAATTATCTCAATAAGGTCAAAATACATTCAAAGTATATCCGTCCGGAGGACGCGATCCAGGGGATCCTCCGGTCCGGGGGCATTCCGGTACTGGCCCACCCGGTATACGGCAGCGGCGAAGAACTGTATATGGGTGAAGATATGGAGATGCGCCTCAGGCATCTTCTGGAACTGGGGATCCAGGGAGTGGAAGCGTATTATTCCGCGTTCACCATGCCCATGCAGGAGCTGATGCTGGATCTCGCGGATAAATACCGGCTGTATGTGACGGCAGGCAGCGATTATCACGGGACGAATAAACTGATCCTGTTAGGCGATACGAACCTGGAACGCATTTCTGACGCGCATCCGGGGTTCCGGCGGTTCCTGAATGCGGTATCGGACAGAATTTATTAAAAAGATTTATAAAAAACTATATTTTCGGATATTTTTTCACTTGACAAAGAACGGTGATAAGCATATACTGTGCGAAACAGGACCGAGACGGCCGCTTTTAGCGGACGGATCCTGAAGAAGGTTTGACTTTACCGGAGAATTTCAATGAAGAGTTTAAACAGCATCGCGAAAATGTACTGGTTTATCTTCTACTTTACCATGCGGCATAGGATGGTTGATTTGCGATGCACTCTTTTATGATCCAGATTTCATAAAGAAAAAGAGCGGCGCAGATTGACCCTGTGCCGCTCTTTTTGTTCGTGATAAGCGCAGCTTCGAACTGTGCGCATTGAGCGGTCGGGAAGGAAGACAAGGTCTTTCCTGTCTGGCCGTGATAAGGAGGGGGCCTCTCGGAATGGCGGGCCCGGAAAATGATAAGGAGACCAGAAGATGAGTAATTATTATCAGAAAGACATCGAAACTGCCTCAAGGGATGAGATCATCCGGATCCAGAATGAGAAGCTTGTGAAGCAGGTACGGCATGTGTACGACAATGTGGCGTATTACAGGAACCTGATGGACCAGAAGGGTGTAAAGCCGGAGGATATTCAGACCATCGAAGATATCCATAAACTTCCCTTCCTTTCCAAGAGCGATCTGAGAGAAGCCTATCCTTATGGACTTCTGGGTACGGATCTGAAGAATTGCGTGCGCATCCAGTCCACCTCCGGAGCCACCGGAAGACGTGTGGTAGCCTTCTATACCCAGGGCGACGTGGATCTCTGGGAAGAGTGCTGCGCGAGAGCGATCATGGCAACCGGCGGCACCAATGAAGACGTGGTCCAGGTGGCCTACGGCTACGGCCTGTTCACCGGCGGCGCGGGCCTGAACGGCGGTTCACACAAGGTGGGCTGCCTGACGCTTCCCATGTCCTCCGGAAATACCGAGCGGCAGATCCAGTTCATGATGGATCTGAACGCGACGATCCTCTGCTGTACCCCGTCGTACGCTGCGTACCTCGGCGAAAGCCTGGCGGAGCGCGGATACAAGCCGGAAGACAATAAGCTGAAGGCCGGCATCTTCGGCGCGGAGCCCTGGACAGAGGAAATGCGGAGAAACATTGAGAAGAGCCTGGGCATCAAAGCGTATGACATTTACGGCTTAACAGAGATCAGCGGCCCCGGCGTGGCCTTCGAGTGCGAGGAGCAGAAGGGCATGCATGTCAATGAGGACCATTTCTATGTGGAGGTCATTGATCCGGATACAGAGGAAGTGCTCCCCGAGGGCAGCACCGGCGAGCTGGTATTCACCTGCCTTGACAAAGAAGCCTTCCCGCTCTTAAGATATCGTACAAGAGATATCTGCGTACTTTCCAGAGAAAAGTGCTCCTGCGGCCGTACCCACGTCCGTATGAGC
>CADCQD010000237.1 GCA_902803485.1 uncultured Eubacteriales bacterium
AACATTTTGTGTAGATCTCCGGAAAAGCATTGTTTTCATCCAGTTCATGAAATGCGGCAGGATCATCGAAGCTCCTTCTGAAACAGGGAAATCCGCTGTTTTTCAGCGCCGGGACAAAGAATCCCGGCCTTCGTGTATAACAGGTCTCAGGCACTGCCTGGATCCTGAATTCTTTATCCACAAATCTGCCGAGCTTTTTATGGATCGCCCGGTCTTCCACCGGAAGGTAAAAGTAATCTTTCGCGTTCGGGAAAAAGTATTTCATTTCTTCATGGATCAGCGGGACCTCAAGGATCAGCTGGTTTTCCGAGAACGTAAACCGGATCCCGTTCATGTCCGCACCGGAAATCTCCCGGGGAAACCGGTAATCAAAAGAATAGCGGATATAGAGCATGCTGCCGCTTTTATTTCTGTATATTTCTGACGGCCTGCCGGGAGTGCCGCAGGCTTCCCGGTAGGTAAGGGCAGGAAGCAGCGCCGGCATGCCCAGAAGATCCTCTTCATTATGCAGAAGCAGGAGATGAAGCAGACGTTCATCCCGGGTCTCGCCGTAGGATTCATATACCGGGATCAGTTCTCCGCCGGAATACCGGTCTTCCCTCCGGATCCCGAGAAACTGCTCAATGCTCTTCTGGCGCAGGTTCTGAAGCCCCATCAGTTTCCGGTACGCGCGGATCATTTTCAGTATATCCATGCTTTGAAGCCCCGGGAGCGGAGAGTCCATGGTGTACTGTTTCGCGCAGGCGTTCAGGTAATTGATGTCGAAGGTCTCTCCGTTAAAACTGACCAGCAGGTCATCTTCCCTGAGAAAATCAAAAAAGGCCCGCAGGATCCCGATCTCCGAGGAAAGCGAAGGCGCGAACCACTGCAGAAGACGCGCGGCGCCGTTTTCAAACACCAGGGCACCGATCAGATAAAGAGAGGAACTGTAGGCTGAAAGACCCGTAGTTTCTATATCGAAGAAAACGAGCCGTTTTGCTGTATTCATATCTGAAGGAAACCAGAGAGGGCCGGTTTCCGGGTTTTTCTCGATCTTTATCATGCACACATTATAACAGGTGAGCTCATGAACTTCAAGAAAGAATCCGGGCATCTTCGGGCATTCATTCAAACCCCTTGTTGTTTCATGCGCTCTATGGTACAATATCTATGATTTCGGCATCTGAACGGGAATGAAGAAGGGAGACACGTATGATCGCTTTTGTGAGAGGCATTCTGAATGCCAGAACTGAGAGCTCAGTCATTGTTGACGCGGGAGGGCTCGGCTTTGAGATCTTTGTTCCCCTGTCCGTACAGGACAGGCTGCCGGCCATCGGCGATGAGGTCACACTGCATACTTATATGAATGTGAAGGAAGACGGGATGAGCCTTTACGGATTTCTGAACCGGGACGACCTTTCCATGTTTAAGATGCTGATCACGGTATCCGGAGTGGGCCCGAAAGGCGCTCAGGCGATCCTGTCCTGTCTTTCCGCGGATGATCTTCGCTTCGCGATCCTTTCCCAGGACGCGAAGGCGATCTCCAAAGCCCAGGGCGTAGGCGCAAGGACCGCCCAGCGTGTGATCCTGGAGCTGAAGGATAAGGTCAGCCTGGACGACGGCTTCTCGCATCTTTCAGAAAGTGTATCCGGAGGAAGAAACGCCGCGGAGACGTCTGAAAGGAATGAAGCGATCATGGCGCTGACTGTTCTCGGCTATTCGAATTCAGACGCGATGCGCGCGGTAGCCGCGGTGGACACAGAAGGAAAGAGTACGGAGGAGATCCTCCATGAAGCCCTGAAGCAGATGGGGAGATAACGGAGAAAGAACGTGAACAGAAGGATCATTACGACGGAAGAAACCTTTGAGGATATGAATCTGGAGACCAGTCTCCGGCCCAGGCGTTTCGGGGATTATATCGGTCAGGAAAAGCTCAAGGAGACTTTGAAGATCTATATTGACGCCGCCCGGGAGCGGAAGGAACCTCTGGACCATGTGCTTCTGTACGGCCCTCCGGGCCTTGGAAAAACCACCCTCGCGGGGATCATCGCGAATGAGATGGGATCGAATATCAAGGTGACCAGCGGCCCTGCTATTGAGAAGCCGGGTGATCTGGCTGCGGTCCTGAACAATCTGCAGCCCAATGACGTATTATTTATTGACGAGATCCACCGCCTGAACCGCCAGGTCGAGGAGGTGCTGTATCCGGCAATGGAAGATTACTGCATCGACATCATCATCGGAAAGGGTACCGGCGCAAGGAGCATCCGGCTGGACCTTCCGAAGTTCACCCTGGTGGGAGCGACGACCCGCGCGGGTCTTCTTACAGCGCCGCTCAGGGACCGCTTCGGGATCATCCACCGGATGGAGTATTATACGGTGCCGGAGCTGAGGGTCATTATCGAGCGTTCCGCGTCAGTACTGGGAGTGGAGATCGCGGAGGATGCTTCAATGGAGCTCGCGAGAAGGAGCCGCGGTACGCCGAGGCTGGCGAACCGGCTGCTGAAAAGAGTCCGGGATTACGCGCAGATCCGTTCGAATGGCGTGATCCCGCAGGAGATATCGGATCTGGCGCTGGATATGCTGGAGGTGGACAAACTCGGACTGGATACCGGTGACCGGAAGATCCTGATGACGATCATTGATGTCTTCGGCGGCGGTCCGGTGGGACTCGATACCCTGGCAGCCTCCCTCAGTGAAGACGCAGGTACACTGGAAGATGTATATGAACCCTATCTGATGCAGAACGGCCTGCTGATCCGAACGCCGAAGGGACGAATGGCAACGGAACTTGCCTATCATCATCTGGGCCTTTCATACGATAAAGAGTAAAACATGATGAATAAGAAGATCGAGCTTCTTTCGCCGGCAGGGTCCTTCGACGTAATGAAGGCCTGTTATTCCGCCGGTGCTGATGCCGTATATATGGGTCTGGACCGTTTCAGTGCCCGCGCCTACGCGGATAACGCTTCCGGAGAAACCTATGAGGAAGCCATAAACTACGCGCATAAACGGGGGAAGAAACTGTATCTGACCGTCAATACATTATTAAAGGAAGATGAACTGGACCGTGAACTGTACGGCCTTCTGGCTCCCTTATATGAAGCCGGGCTGGACGCGGTCATCGTACAGGACCTGGGGGTCATTTCCGCGCTTCGGAGCTGGTTCCCCGGGCTTCCTCTTCATGCGTCCACCCAGATGACCGTCTGCGGCCCCGGCGCGGTCCGGGAGCTTCAGGCACTGGGCATCCGGCGGGTGATCCCCGCCCGGGAGCTGAGTCTCAGGGAGATCAAAAAGATCAAGGACGAAACAGGAGCTGAACTGGAATGCTTTATTCACGGAGCACTCTGTTATTCCTATTCCGGACAGTGCCTGTTTTCTTCCATGGCCGGCGGCCGTTCCGGAAACCGGGGACGCTGCGCCCAGCCCTGCAGGATGTGTTATACGGTCCTGGATGAAAAGGGAAGGGAGGCCGGAGGTCTTTCCGACGGATATGTACTCAGCCTGAAAGACCTGAATACGCTGGACCTTCTGCCGGACCTTCTGGAGGCGGGAGCAGATTCCCTGAAGATCGAAGGCCGGCTGAAAAAGGCGGAATATGCCGCCGGAGTGACATCCGTCTACCGGAAGTATCTTGATCTGTATCTGGAAAAGGGCAGGGAAGGCTTCCGGGTCCTTCGGGAGGACCGGCAGAAGCTGTTCGACCTTTTTAACCGCCAGGGTTTTACGGACGGTTATTTCAAACGGCAGAACGGCAGGGAAATGCTGACGCTTAAAGAACAGGAATTCCGGGCGGAAAATGAAACCCTTACCCGGGAGATCCGTTCTTTATATATACAGAATGAATCCAAAGTTCCGGTAGATATTTCCTATTCCGCGGAGGAAGGCGGGCTCCTTAAGGTTTCCGCGTCCTATGTCCTGGACGGACGCCCCGGAAGCTGTACCGTGTATTCGGATCAGCCCTGCGAGACTGCGTCAGGAAGGCCTATGGGAACTCCGGAATTCGATAAACAGCTGAAGAAGCTGGGCGGTACGGATTATACGGCGGCCTCGGTATCCGGAGAGATCACGGGAAGTGTTTTTCTTCCGGTATCCGTGCTGAATGAAGTCAGGCGGCGGATGGTCCGAAAGATCGATCAGGCATTTCTCGCGCATTTCCGGAGACTGCTTCCGGATAAAGCAGAGATCCCCGAAAAAACAGCAGAGCGTCCGGCGGATCCCGGATCCGTTCCAGGCCTTCCGGTATTTACTGTACGGGTATCGGAAAAATCACAGCTGGAAGCCGTACTGTCAGGCCCTGCGGTCTCCGAGGTGATCCTGGAAAGCACTGTGTCTGAACCCGGCTCTTTCAGGAACATCTGCGGACAGCTGAAGGAGAAAGGTATTCTTCCTTTCCT
>CADCQD010000238.1 GCA_902803485.1 uncultured Eubacteriales bacterium
CCCGCACCTTTTGCTGCCTGTCGTCACGGATCCGAAGAAAGCCGCTTCCGCGCTGAACTGGGCAGTCGCCGAGATGGAAAAACGTTACGTTTCCTTCGCGGAATACGGCGTACGCGGAATTGAAGGCTTTAATGATCTTGTGGAAAAGACTTCGCCTCTGGATGATCTGGGGCAGCCGGTACGGCGCATGCCGCAGATCCTGATCATCGTGGATGAGCTGGCGGATCTGATGATGGTGGCTCCTGGAGACGTGGAAAACGCGATCTGCCGTCTGGCGCAGAAAGCCAGGGCTGCCGGCATTCATCTGGTGCTGGCGACCCAGCGTCCTTCCGTTGACGTCATTACCGGACTGATCAAGGCCAACATCCCCTCCAGGATCGCCTTCGCTGTTTCCAGCGGCGTGGATTCCCGTACGATCCTGGATATGAACGGAGCGGAAAAGCTTCTGGGACGCGGCGATATGCTGTATTCACCCGCGGGCTCCAGCAAACCCGTCCGAGTGCAGGGCGCCTTTGTTTCCGATGATGAAGTGAAGGCTGTTGTGGAGTATGTGACCCACCAGGGCAATGTGAAAGGCGGAGGTGAGGAAAAGATCGACCTATCCGCCCAGTCCCAGGGACCTCAGGGTCAGAGCGCTTCCGACAGAGATGAATACTTCGCGGAAGCCGGGCGGCTGGTGATCGATAAGGAAAAAGCTTCCATCGGCATGCTGCAGCGTGCCTTCAAGCTGGGCTTTAACCGCGCGGCGCGGATCGTGGACCAGCTCTGCGACGCCGGTGTCGTAGGAGAGGAAGAAGGGACCAAGCCGCGGCGTGTCCTGATGAACGCGGCGGAATTCGAAGCATATTTGAATGAGCATGGAGATAACTGAATGAAGCTTCAATGGTATCCGGGCCATATGACGAAGGCTCGCCGGGAAATGCAGAAGGATCTTCAGCTGGTCGATCTTCTGATCGAGCTGCTTGACGCCCGGATCCCGATGTCTTCCCGCAACCCGGACATCGACCGTCTGGCCGCGAATAAATACCGCATGATCCTTTTGAATAAAGCAGACCTTGCGGATCCGAAAACAACCGACGCCTGGATCCGGTACTTCGCGGATCTCGGGATCCGGGCCGTGGCGCTTGACGCGAGGGAACGTACGATGATGCGGACCATTGAAGACGCCGTCCGGGAGGTATGCCGGGAAAAATTCGAGCGCGACAGAAGGCGCGGGATCCTGAACCGTCCGGTACGCGCCATGGTGGCGGGGATCCCGAATGTGGGGAAATCCACATTTATCAATTCTTTTGCGGGAAAGGCGTCTCTGAAGACCGGGAACAAGCCCGGTGTGACCAAAGCCAATCAATGGATCCGGATGAACGCTTCGGTGGAGCTTCTGGATACGCCGGGCATTCTGTGGCCGAAATTCGATGATGAAAAGGTCGGGGAACATCTGGCGTTCATCGGATCCATCAATGATGATATTATTGATACTGAAGAACTCTGCCGCGCGTTTTTTAAAGATGCCGGCGTGAAGAATCAGAGCGCGGTCCCGGAACGCTATCATATCGAGTATTCCGAAGACCCGAATGAACTTCTTGAAAGGATCGCGGCAAGCCGCAATCTGCTGAAAAAGGGAGGTATTCCCGATACGGAGAAGGCCGCGGCCGCGGTGATCGATGATCTGAGACGCGGAAAACTCGGCAGGATCAGTATGGAGTATCCGGAGGAATATGGAAAACATTAACGAGAATCTGAACAATTTACCGGACGGACAGGAAGAAAAAAGGCCATTCTGGAAGGATCTTCTGGAAATGGCGCTGTATCTTCTTATTGCCGCCGGCATCTGCTTCCTGATCATTAAATTCATCGCGGTCCGGAGCATTGTGGACGGGGGATCCATGAACCCTCTGTTATCGGACGGGGATAATCTGATCGTGCAGAAAGTATCTTATTATTTTCATGAACCCGAACGGTTCGACATCATTGTGTTCGAGCTGAAAAACGAACCCGGCACGCATTATATCAAGCGGATCGTCGGGCTTCCCGGCGAACGTGTCCGGGTCGCGGACGGCATGGTATTTATCAACGGAGAACCGCTGACAGACGATGTTTACGGAAACGCGCCTATGGAAAAGGCCTACCGGGCCGGGGAAGAGATCCTTCTTGGCGAGGATGAGTATTTTGTCCTCGGGGACAACAGGAACCGTTCCCAGGATTCCCGTACGGTATATGTCGGGAATGTGGAGAAAAAGCAGATCCTCGGAAAGGCCTGGCTCCGTTTCTGGCCCTTCTCCGGCATACGCTTTTTCTGACCGTCTCAGGTCCCGTATCATGGATCAGAGAAATACTCGGGAGTGCGGATATGAATATTCATGAGATCGGCGCGTACCTGGACCAGGTACCCATGGCTTCACTGAACCTGGAGATCAGCCGCTTCCGCGGCGACCCGCGGGCCGGCGTACAGAAGCTTCTGGACAAATATGAAAAGCGTCTTGCGGCATACCGGGCGGAGCTTCTCCGTCTGGATCATATGATGCTGTATGAGCGGAAATATGAAGACTGCGGCCTCGTGGCCGGGATCGACGAAGCGGGAAGAGGGCCTCTTGCGGGGCCTGTGGTAGCTGCCGCCGTGATCCTGCCGAAGGATCATCCCATTCTTTACGTCAATGATTCCAAACAGCTGTCGGAAAAGAAACGGGAAGAACTGTATGACGTGATCACGAGGGACGCCGTTTCCTATGGCGTTGGCATGGCGGGCGAAAAGGTCATCGATGAGATCAATATCCTTCAGGCCACGTATCTTGCCATGAAGGAAGCTTTTTCAAAGCTTTCCCCGAAACCGGGCGTCACGCTGAATGACGCTGTAACGGTTCCCGGGATCCCGGTGCGGCAGGTCCCCATCATCAAAGGAGACGCAAAAAGCGCAAGTATCGCCGCGGCTTCCATCATAGCCAAGGTGACCAGGGACCGCCTGATGCTGAAATACGATGAACTGTATCCGGAGTACGGTTTCCGGAGCCACAAGGGCTACGGTACCCGGGAGCATGTGGAAGCGCTGAAAAAATACGGGCCCTGCGATATCCACAGACAGACATTTATACAGGGGATTTTGGGACTGGATGATGAATAACAGAGAAAAGGGAAGCAGCTACGAACAGCAGGCGGCTTCCTTTTTTAGAAATCTGGGATATGAGATCCTGGAGCAGAATTACAGAAGAAAAACCGGAGAGATCGATCTGATCGCAAGAGACGGACGGACCATCGTTTTCGCGGAAGTCAAATACCGGAAGCGTCTTTCAAAGGGATATCCGGAAGAAGCGGTCAGCGCGGAAAAGATCCGCAGGATCCGGAGGACTGCCCAGTGGTATCTTGCGGAGCACAGGCTCCCGGAGCAGGGGACCGCCTGCAGATTTGACGTGGTCAGCATTCTGGATCAGGAGATCCGGCATATACGGAACGCCTTCGGAAGTTTCTGAACTGCCCGGGAACAAGGAGAGAAGAGTATGGAAGAATACGGAAGGATCAAACTGAAAAGGAGCCCCCGGGGGCTGGGACACATGGAATATCATGACGGCCCGGTGCCGTTTCTCACATTCCCTCTCTTGTCCCGCGCCGGCATCCGCCACGGATATTCCACCAGGCTCGGCGGCGTCAGCCGGGGATACTTCGCGGAAATGAATCTGGCGGCGCTGAAGGAACCGCCGGAGATCATCCGGGAGAATTACCGGAGGATCGCGGAAGTCCTCGGGATGGACGAAAAACGTGTGGTTATGACCTATCAGACCCATTCCACAGGCATTCGCGTGGTTACGGAAGAAGATGCCGGAAAAGGGCCGTTTCGGCCTCGTGATTATACAGATACGGACGCTGTGGTCACGAATGTTCCGGATCTTCCGCTGGCTGCCCTGTCCGCGGACTGCTGCCTTCTGTATTTCGCGGACCCGGTCAAAAAATGCGTCGGTCTCGCGCATGCGGGCTGGCGCGGGACCGCGGGAGACATCGCCGGGAAGACCATCCAAAAGCTTGCAAAAGTCTACGGATCAGATCCCGCGGACCTTCTCTGCGCTGTCGGCCCGTCCATCTGCAGGGACTGCTACGAAGTGTCGGAAGACGTGATCCTCGCATTCCGCGAAACATTTGACGAACAGGAGATGAAGCTTCTTGCCGATGTCAATGAACGGGGAAGGTATCAGCTGGATCTGTGGATGGCGAACCGGATGCTTCTGATGCGCGCCGGCGTCCCGGAAACGCATATCGAAGTTACGGATCTCTGTACCAGGTGCAATCCGGAGGTTTTCTTTTCCCACCGGCTCATGGGCGAAAAAAGAGGAGTGACCGCCGCGCTGATCTGTTTATAATGAAGATACCGGCTCCTTAATGCTGTCCGGCACAGTTATCGAAAATATGTTCGATTTTTCTCTTGACAAACATATGTTCTGATGCTATGATATGCGCATACGAACATTTGTTCTTTTTGTCTTTATAATGTCAGGAGGATCGAAAGATGAAGAGGTTTATGATCTGTACAGCGGCAGCTGTTGTTATAGTAATGGTTCTGGTCATCGGGCTGCTGACCGTGAAGAGCTCGGCCAGATCCGTGAACGCGGACCGCCCGCGGATCTATAAAAGCATAATGATCGAATCCGGAGACACGCTCTGGGAGATCTCTGAAAGATACGCAGGAGATCTGGATATGGACACCAGAGAGTATCTTTCCGAGCTGAAGCAGGTGAACGGGCTGGACTATGACAGGATCATTGCCGGAACACACCTGATCGTGATCTCGGCGGCGCAGGACTGAAGCGCGTGACTTTGAAATCCATTTCAAACAGGCTTGACAGTAAGCTCAGACTGTGATAAATTTTTACATTATTGAATAATATTCAATAGAGGCGCGGTGGTTATCAGTAACTCCGGTCAATGCGGGGGAGCAGACCGGAGTGAAAGGAATCACTGCCGAAGCGGAGGAAGCCCCCATCTTTTTCCGCTGGTACGCCGGGAAATACCCGTCGTACTGTCACGATAACGTGGAGCGCTATTGATCCCTGCCTTTACTGGCCGCATCATGACCGCTCTGCCGCGGTCTTTTTTTATGAGGAGGAAAAGAAAAACATGAAGAGATTATTTGCAGTTTTAGCAGCGCTTCTTTTGGTTCTGAGCCTTTCAGCCTGTGCAGAGGTCAATACGGGCGGCAGCACGCCGGAAACACAGAATGCAGATGATGAAGCCCAGACGCAGGACAGCGAAGATGCTGCGGCGGTTCCGGGACTTGAGGACGGCACGCTGACCATCGCAATGGAATGCGCTTACGCGCCTTACAACTGGACGCAGTATGATGACTCCAACGGCGCTGTACCCATTAAGGACGCGAACGGTGAGTACGCGAACGGCTATGACGTCATGATCGCGAAAAAGATCTGCGAGGCCAACGGCTGGGATCTGGAAGTCATCCGTTCCGACTGGGATTCCCTGGTGCCCGGTGTCGAGACCGGTATTTTTGACGCGGTCATCGCCGGCCAGTCCATGACAAAAGACCGTATGGAACAGGTGGATTTCGCGGGCCCGTATTTCTACGCGTCCATCGTATGCGTGACAAAGAAGGGCAGTGCCTACGAGAACGCCGGCGGCCTGAAAGACCTTGCCGGCGGTTCCTGCACATCGCAGATCGCCACCATCTGGTATGACAGCATGCTTCCCCAGATCGAAAACGCGGACATCCAGCCCGCGGCGGAGACTGCTCCGGCCATGCTGATGGCGCTTGAGACCGGCGCTGTGGATTTCGTCTGTACGGATATGCCTACCGCAATGGCCGCCTGCATCGCTTACGACGATATGGTGATCCTGGACTTTACCGGCTCCGAAGATGATTTTGAGGTAGATGAAGGCGAGATCAATATCGGCATTTCCGTGAAGAAGGGAAATACCGCATTGAAAGATGCCATCAATAACGTGGTCCTGAATATGACTGTGGATGATTTCAACAAGATCATGGACAGCGCCATCGCGGTCCAGCCGCTTTCTGAAGAAGAATAATCCCGGCACCTGCATTTGACAAGGAGTCCTTATATGGGCATTTTCCAGCAGCTGATATCAGATATCGGCAAACTGTTATCCAGATACGGCGGGGCATATCTGAACGGTATCCTCAACACCTTGCTGCTCGCGCTTTCCGCCACGTTGATCGGATGCCTGATCGGTTTCCTCTGCGGTATTCTGCAGACCATTCCGTATCAGAAAAACGATCCGTTTCTGAAGCGTTTCTTCCTGAAACTGATCCGCGCGATCATCCGGATCTATGTGGAAGTCTTCCGCGGGACGCCCATGGTGCTTCAGGCCGTATTTATCTATTACGGACTGCCGTATTTTACCAACAGCGCCATCCGCTTTACCAGTGTATGGGCGGCTTCCCTTCTGGTAGTGTCCATCAATACCGGGGCCTATATGGCGGAATCCGTCCGGGGAGGCATCATATCCATCGATCCGGGACAGACGGAAGGCGCGAAGGCCATCGGCATGACGCACTTCCAGACCATGCTGCATGTGATCCTGCCGCAGGCGCTCAGGAATATCATGCCTCAGATCGGCAACAATTATATCATTAACGTAAAAGATACTTCTGTGATGTTCATCATCAGTTTTACGGAGTTTTTTGCCGTACACAGGGCAGCAGTAGGCGCCACCTATCTGTATTTCCCCTCAGCCACTGTTGAAATGATCGGATATCTCTGCATGACGCTTCTGGCGTCCTTCCTGCTCCGCTTGATGGAAAAGAAGATGGACGGAAAGAGCAGTTATGAACTGATCAATCAGGACCAGCTGGTCATGACTGCCGGAACCTACAACTATCCTGCAGGACAGAACGTGGAAAGAAGGTAAGTCTATGGGTGAGCAAATACTTAAGATCAGGCATCTGTCAAAAGCGTTTGGTACAAACATAGTACTGAAAGATATCGACTTTACGGTCAGCAAAGGAGACGTGACGGCGATCATCGGCGCGTCCGGTTCCGGAAAATCCACGCTGCTGCGCTGTATCAATCTGCTGGAAACGCCTACCGGCGGAGAGATCCTGTATCATGGAAAGAATATCCTGGATCATAAAACCAATCAGCCGCAGTACCGTTCTCACGTAGGTATGGTATTTCAGTCCTTCAATCTGTTCAACAATATGACTGTACTGGAAAACTGTGTGATCGGACAGATGAAAGTGCTGAAAAAGAACAGGGAAGACGCGGTAAAAAACGCGATGAAATATCTGGAGCGCGTCGGCATGGCGCCTTATATCAAGGCGCGTCCCAGACAGATCTCCGGCGGACAGAAGCAGCGCGTTGCCATCGCGAGAGCCCTCGCCATGGAACCGGAGGTCTTGCTTTTTGACGAACCCACGTCCGCGCTGGACCCTGAAATGGTGGGAGAGGTCCTGGATGTCATGCAGAATCTCGCGAAGGACGGTATGACGATGCTGGTGGTCACTCATGAAATGGGATTCGCCCGGGAAGTATCGAATCAGGTCGTCTTTATGAGTGACGGAATTATTCTGGAGGAAGGAACACCGGAAGAGGTCATCGGAAATCCCAGACATCAGGAAACAAAAGATTTTCTGTCACGTTTCAGGAATGTTCCGAATGTACAGTAAAACAGACAAAGCAGCAGTAAAAAGGCACCGGTGTCAGATTTCGGTGTCTTTTTAATTCCTGATATCAGATGAAGAAAACGGAGAACCCTGCGGAGAGATCCCGTTTGAAGCATCTTCCTCATGGACAGAGAGTCCGAATGTCTTGATCAATTTACCAAAGGGAAAATACCCGCTGTATTTTACATATGAAGGAGACGGATCGGCAGATTTTCTGTCGTTTACACTGCTATGAGAAGAGAAAATGAAGTATTAGATGAAGTGCTACGCGCCGCCATGCGTGACAGCGCTGTCCGGGCAGTGATCAGGACGGATCTCAGGCCTGTTCGTAAATATCTTTATACATACAATTTCTGTTTTATTGTGAATAATATTGAAAAATATGATGAAGATGTTTTCCGGACGTGCTTTGGAGAAAGGATCCTTCTGTTTCGTGCCGACAGAAATTATCCGGAGATGTTTCCGGGTACGAAAGCCCATTTGATGGTATTCCGGGACGGTGTTACGATCGTGATTCACGTGATGGATATCCACACATTTCTTGCGAGATACGACGGAAACGACTCACATGAAAACGTCTGGATCGGAGATACCTATCAAAAGCTGCTGGATAAAGACCATCTGCTCCCTGAAATAGAGCGTTTAGAGGAAACGCAGACGATATTTGCAGAGGTTCCTTCCCGGGAAGAATTCAATAATATCCACAATGAGTTCTGGTGGGTCATGAAGACGTTCGCGGAATATAGTTTGCGAAAGGAACTATTGTCCTCCATGTTTTATCTGAATAACGCTGTGCGTGATCTGCTGAACAGGATGGTCCGCTGGTATGTTTATCTGAAAGCAGGGCATCCTGTAGATCTCGGGATCCTGGACAGTAAGATGGAAGAGATCCTGGACGCGGATCTCTTCCAATTATATCAAAGGACGTATCCGGGTGCGGATGATTCTCAAATATGGGACGCATACGACGCGGTGAAGGAATTATGGCGGACCACAGGACGGTTCGTGTCAGAATGCTGCGGATATGATTACCCGGAAGAGACTGAATTGAATATGGAAAAGTTTATTTCTTTTTTGAAAGAAACGTCCGGTTCGTCAGAGCCGGGCTGTCCGCTTTTTCCCGGCGAAGAATGTGGTCACGGCGAGGCCTGCAAATATGGCCATAAAAATGGCATAGAAGACTCGGATTGAAGATATTCAGAATCTCTCTTAAAGGATAATATCGATGTCAAAAGGTTTCACACAACTGCCGGGAGTTTAGCTCTGGCG
>CADCQD010000239.1 GCA_902803485.1 uncultured Eubacteriales bacterium
GGGAGAAGGGGAGCCAGGGCCGGCCTGTCGATCCCCGGGATCCGGCCGAGGCGGAACATGCCGCCCGCCAGTGTGGCGCCGGTGGAACCGGCGGACACAAACCCATCCGCTTCACCCTCGCGCACAGCAAGCATACCCATAACAACGGCGCTCTGCTTTTTCTGACGGACAGCCATAACGGGGGCGTCATGATTGGTAATAATATCGGGGGTCTCAAGAAGCTTCACACGGTCCCGGATATCATCGGTATCAGTGAGAAAAGGCTGTATCGCGGAAACGGTGCCGGCCAGTGTAACCGTCAGTTCAGGATCGGCGCGGAGTGCCTCAATGGCTCCCTGGACGGTACAGGCCGGGGCGTTGTCACCGCCCATGGCGTCAAGAATAATATGCCGCAAAATCATCGCTCCAATCAATTGTTCGGGCGCTTTGAGAAGACAAAACGCTATATAAAGATATTATCACAAAACATCGGTCTTTTCAAGCTTTCGTAATAAAAGGAAAGAAAATTTCTACAGGTTGATTGACACGGGCTTTTTTTCGAAGTATACTGATTTTACAAAGTAAAAAAGGAGGTGCCAATCATGGATGACGGAAGATGTCAGGCGGGCGATGACATACCTTTATCGCGTTTTGCGCCAATGACTGGCACACTTCGCTCATAGTCTGATCATCAAACGCCCTTCTTCTGTTGTTGAATTATCTGACAAGGAAGGAGAGGATGTTAAATGGAATGGGAAAAAATGGTAGAGCGGCTGACCGCTTTACTGAACGCCGGAAAGCACAGTGAGCTTCGCGGCGCACTGATGATGCTCAATGAAGTAGACATCGCACATTTCATGGAATCACTGGACAAAGAGAAGCTTCTCCTGTGTTTCCGTGTACTCCCGAAGGATATTTCAGCGGACGTTTTCGCTTATATGTCCGCTGAACAGAAACAGACGCTGATCGAGTCCATCGGCGACAATGAAATCCGTTCCCTGATCGAAGACATGTTCCTGGACGACACGGTCGACTTTCTGGAGGAACTGCCTGCCAACGTGGTTCGCAGGGTGCTCCAGAACACCAGTGAAGGAAAACGGAACCTGATCAACCAGTTCCTTCGTTATCCGGAGAATTCTGCCGGTTCCCTGATGACGATCGAATACATGGAACTGAAGACCGGGCTGAACGTCCGCCAGGCCATGAACGAAATCCGGCAGACCGGCCTGGACAAAGAGACCATTTACACTCTATATATTATCGACAACGCCCGAAGGCTGATCGGCACGCTGGCCCTGAGAACGCTGATCCTGTCCGATGACGACGTGATGATCGACTCCCTGATGGATACCAACATCATCAGCGTCCGGACCATGGACGACCAGGAAAAAGTCGCCGAAACCGTCCGCGAATACGACTTGATGACGATCCCGGTCGTCGACAACGAAAACCGGCTGGTCGGTATCATCACGGCGGACGATATCATGGACGTCATCGAAGACGAGAACACGGAAGACTTCGAAAAGATGGCCGCTCTGACGCCGTCTGAAGATGAATACCTGAAGACTTCTCCCTGGAAACTGGCGAAAAACCGTCTTCCCTGGCTGCTGCTGATGGCGACCGTCGCCATCTTCACCGGCATGATCATTACCAGCTATGAAGATGTGCTGAACAGCACCGCCATGGGCATCGTCCTGACTGCCTGTATCCCCATGCTGATGGATACCGGCGGTAACTGCGGCGCCCAGGCTTCCACCCTGATCATCCGTGGTATCGCCCTTGGCGAGATCGAATTCAAGGACATCGGGAAAGCGCTCTGGAAAGAACTCCGGGTCGCCCTGATCGTCGGCGCGATTCTGGCGGTATTTACCTTCCTGCGGGTGCGTTTCATCAACAAAGCAACGATCCCGATTTGCCTGATCGTGGCCGTCTCCCTGTACTGTACGGTCATTCTTGCCAAAGCCCTCGGCTGCGCACTGCCGATGACAGCCAAAAAGCTTGGGTTTGACCCAGCGCTGATGGCGAGTCCTCTGATCACGACAGTGGTCGATATGGCCTCTCTGACCATCTACTTTACCATCGCCACCGCCGTCATGCGGCAGGTCGGGATGATGTAATACATAGGAAAAAGCTGAAATTTTAAGAAAAACGCCGTCTCATTTGGAAGAACGGCGTTTTTCTTGTTTCAGTGTATGACATAGGTTTTCAGGATCCACAGGATACAGAGGTGCACAGGATATGCTGCGTAGCTGAACCACTTGGGCAGCTTGCTGGGCCAGCCGACCGGCAGAATGATGAGCGGCAGACTCAATACGGCGAAGTTCTCAATCCGGAAAATGGCTTTATAGAGGGAAGCACCGTAAGGGGTCAGTGAACTCAGGTTTGAAACGGGAACACCGCAGATGCTGTTCATCAGTGTGGTACCTTCTCCCCAGAAAAAACAGAAAGCGATCATCAGGGCGGCAAGACCGGATTTTGTTTTTCTGGCCATGTACATCAGGATCACCATCGTTACGCCCTTCCAGCCGTAATCCATGTATACAAGGCAGGCTGTCAGAATGCATAAAGGGGGCAGCCA
>CADCQD010000240.1 GCA_902803485.1 uncultured Eubacteriales bacterium
AAGAATGAGGGGAGCAGGAATACATACCCCATCAGCTTTCTTTTTGTTCGAAAATTCATACCTCACCCCATTATAGAAACGGCGGGGCGCAGCACCTGCGCCCCGCCTCCGTTCAACCCTATGAATCATCAGGTTTTACGATATCAAACGTGAATATTAATCCTCTTCAGCCTCAGCCTCTGCGAGAGCATCCTCTCTCAGCTGCTGGATGGTTGCGCCATAATCATCGGCTGTGATGCTGTCATCGGTCAGGAACTCAACCAGAGCTTCGCCCATGTTGTCACCCATGGAACCAGTGTTGTAATCATAGTTGATTCTGTAGCTGCTTGCCTTGGAGAAGATCTCTGCCAGCTGGTTCTGAAGCGGATCATCGTATACGCAGTTCACGTTGCCCATGATGGACTTCGTGTCATTACCGAACTTCTGCTGTACCGCATCGCTGGTGATGTACTTCAGCCATGCCGCAGACTCATCCGGATGCTCGGTTCCGCTGTAAACCATGAATGCGTCTACACCGAAGTTGTAAAGGAAGTTCTCCATGCCTTCCGGTACCGGGAAGCTGAAGAAGCCAACCTCGAAGCCGGCTTCTGCAGTACCATCTTCCACATCACGAAGCTCGTTGTTGTTCAGGAAGCTCATCAGGCCATCCTGCTTGTAGAACAGCGCAGTCGCTTCTTCTCTCTCAAGAGAGGTTGCATTATCAACAATGTATCCCTTGGAGATCCAGTCACGCATCTTCTCGCCAGCCTTTGCATATGCCCAGCCGATCTCGGTGTAGTGGCCGTTCAGGTATTCGGGTTTCTTCAGGGTGCCCTCTTCCATCAGATTCTGCTCAGCAAAGGTGCTGGTAATAGCAGAAAGCTGGAAGCCTCTGGGAAGACCCGGAGCGATCAGCGGGGTATAACCCTTCTCAACCATTTCATCCATCATTGCTTCAAACTGTTCCAGGGTCTCCGGAGCAGTCCAGCCGTTCTCATCGAAGATGGTCTTGTTGTAAGCGATGACAGTCTGCGTTGTACGGTACGGAACAGCGAATACCTTGCCGTCGATAGAGCCAAGGTCAAGGCCGGCCTTCATGAGGGAATTTCTCCACTCGCTGTCATTCTCGTCCATGTACGAAGTCAGATCATAAACAGCGCCCAGGGAATTGAATGCGCCCATCTGATTGGACCAGCAGCAGGCTACGTCCGGAACCTCGCCCGAAGCAAAGTCATTCAACAGGGTCTTGGTCAGCACATCCCAGGTGATGATCTGGATCTCAACATGGATACCAGTCTCAGCCTCGAAATCGTCTGCCATCTTCTGGAACTCAGCCGTGTACTCCGGCCAGTCATGCATGAAGTCGATGGTCACGCCGGTCGACTCAGCCTTCTCGCCGTCATCCGCGGGTTCAGCTTCTTCTTCAGCTTCTTCTTCAGCTTCTTCAGCTTCGGGTTCAGCCTCTTCAGCTTCTTCCTTTGCCGGTTCTGCTTCTTCCTTTTCTCCTTCTGTCTCGGTCTTTGCGCCGCCATCAGCCGGTGCAGGAGCGGTACAGGCCAGGAGAGATGCTGCCATTACAAGCACCATCAGTAAAGCCAACAGTTTTTTCATAATATCCTCCCTAGATATTTTTTCCTTCGTCAGAAACGACAGGATATATTAGAAATCATCCGACCGTGTCCGATCAGTACATGAACATTTCTGTATAAATCGCACAATCCGGAAGACTTCTTTTTGATATTATCGCTGCTTTTTACAAATGTCAAGAATAAATATGCAGCTTCGCCAGCACCGGTTTCTTTGATCTGATCCGTCGGTCCGCTTTATAATATTCAATTTTTATGATACATATCATTTGGATCATTATTCTTTTAACAATTATATTTTTATAGGATGTGCATTAACAAGCAGTCAAGATAAAATATAACCGCGCGCCATGATCGATCTGGTTTTTTTGGTTCATAATTTCTTGTTCATTTCAAAAGACTCTTCCGGCAGAATCCAAAAAGCAGCTTAAGCTTTTTTCAAAGTACAGATTTAAATAATTGAAAACGTTTTCCATTCAAATTTTTTTTTGCCCGCCGGCTCCGGCGGGCCAAATGGCGCGGATCAGGTTCAGTCTGCGGGGTTTCCGTTGTAATCTACCCACTCTCTTCCGTCAAAGATCAGCTTTTTCCGGAGATCCAGATCATAATACTCCTGCATGTACTGAGGGACGTAGGTCCGGCGCTCCGCCGTGCTGCCGCCCTGTTTGTGCGTGGCGTTTACGGTCCTGAAATTATGGCCGGAGCCCTCCGCCCAGAACTGAACGTCCACCGCGTTCTCATCACTGACCGCGTATTTATTGGCCGCAAACGTAATATTGCCGCAGAAGGAATCCGGAGTCACTTCCCTGGCCGGCTGCACCTCGGATAACGTGGGATTCTCCAGCGGGCGAAGCTCGATATTGAAGCCGATCAGATCGACCTGCTGAAGACCCCGCCAGTTCCGCTTCTCCCAGTTGCCGCAGCGCGCGAACAGCGGCAGGCAGCTCATCAGTTCATCGCAGCAGTTGATCAGTATCAGGGGGTGCTCCATGACCCCTGCGTCATATTCATAATTGCCGAAGGTATAGCCATAATAACAGTTCCGGGTCAGCAGCCCCCAGGCCACGATGTGCTCACCGCCCATCTGATATCCTTCATAGAATCCGAAAACACCGATGTTGTCCATCTGCTGCCCGGTACCGTTCGGATTGCCCCGGCTGCAGCGGATGCCCACCAGGCCTTCCACCGGCATAACGCCGGGGCCGTATCCTGCGCAGAACAGCCGTACGCGTTCAATGATGCTGGCGCCGCTGTAATAGTTGTTGATGGCAGTCAGCGGCTTATCCATGCCGCTGATGTTCATACGGAAATTGCTGAAATTGTTCACCAGCGTATTGATGGGGCGTTTTCCCACAGTGATCACGCTGACATGTTCGCCCTTCCGGATCGAATCCAGGGCCTTCCGCGTCACCTCGATGACAGGGCTTTTTTCTCCGGTCATGCCCCGGAAGTTGATATTCAGGGAGCCTTCCCGGATCACCAGCGCCGCCCGGTTTCCGTCACCGTCGTTCTCCGGGAATCCGTCAAGCCGGTAGTGTCCGTCCAGTAAAAGGACCGTCGCGGACTGAAGTTCCGCCGCCCTGTCCAGCGCCTGCTGGATCACGGTTTCATCATGGCTGCCCCGGCACACAAGATCCGCGTGCTCCTGATACTCAGGAAGCGTATCAAACGCGGCAACGATGATCTGGTTTGAATAAACACGTTCAAGCATATGATCTCTCCTTTTTTCAAGCTGGTCTCTTTACTGCTCCAGCTGGTAACCTTTTTCTTTGTTCCCGGTCAGAATGAACCGGTGCACCGATCCGGGATCCGGAACGATCCGGATCCTGCCGGGAACCCCGGCTTCCGTCCCGTCCTCAAGCCCGATCATGACCTCAACTTCCAGAACGGATCCCTCATCCCATTCTCCGCCGAACTCCATCGGCTGCATGTCATTCCAGATACTGCTGCCGGGTTTCATTGCGGATCCGTCCGCATTGACCGCATGGGCAGAGGAGCACAGTTTTCCGTCTTTATAATAGCTGAAACTGAAGGAAGCGATCTCATTTTCCGACTGGTTGCTGATCTGGATCCAGACCGCGTTTTCCTCATGGCCTTCCTGTCCGGGCGACGCGTACAGGCTCAGCCCGGTCTTTTCCAGCAGCCGGTCCAGTGTCCTGACATTCTCTCCGCAGTTTTTAATGTCTTCTCCAAAGAGTTCCGAGGCGCCGGCGGCTGTCACGGAGTATTCCTGCTCCGCGCCATCCGCGGTGTACCGGAAAACCACACGGTCCAGGTTCCCGATCAGGCCCACCATGACCTGTCCGAAGGCTTCCATGTCCCGTTCCTTCTGCGCTTTCTGCGGACCCGGGATATCATTTTCCAGAAGGATCCACCACTGATAGGGTTCCTTCGCGGTTTTCAGTTCATTGGTGAACGGTCCAAGATACGCCCCCAGATTCAGTGCCGCCGCAGTCCGGTTATTCGCGGGCATATCGCCGATGTACGCGTGGCGGGTAGCGAAAAGTTCGGATGCCTGTGCCGTTACTGTCGCGCCGCCGGACCAGACGATCCGGTCGCCGATCCGTACTTCCCGGATCTCCTCCTTTGCGGTATAAGCGCCCTGCCGGCTGCCTTTGTACAAAGGACTCGCCAGGACGGATCTGGCATGCATGGTGACTATGCCCGCATCCTCCGTATAGGTAAGGCCGGCAACGGCAGACGCGCTGTCCAGGGGTACCGCGGTAAACGAAAGTTCGTTTCCCTGAACGTAAAGATGCATCGGAGCCCAGGAGGTATACTCCCGGCTTCCCACAAGAAATGTTCTGATGGCCATCACCAGAAGCGCCAGCGCCAGCGCGCCGGCGATGCTCCAGATCACGATCCTCCGGTTCCTCCTGTGGTTCTTCTTTAAAAAATCGATCTCCTTCTGTTCCTCCGGCGAAGGACCGGACACCGGATCCGGATCTTCGTCCGGTCCCCGCATGGCGCGGAGGATCTCCCGGCATTCTTCACACTCCGCAAGGTGTTCTTCGATCATCCGGTTCGTAGTCTCGCTGGTCAGCCCGTCAATATATGAAGGGAACAGGTCCCGGATCACTTCACATGGTATCTGTTTCACACTGTCACGTCCTTTCTCAGTTTTTCTTTGGCGCGGTAAAAGGTGACGCGGGCCCAGTTTTCCGTCTTTCCCTGCACCTCGCCGATCTCCGCAAATGACAATCCCCCGAACACCCGGAGATACATCACTTCCCGGGAAGGTTCCGGCAGCTCATGGATCAGCTTTAAAAGTTCCATCCGGCTGACCTCATGAACGGCTTCATTTTCCGCGGAATCTGATGCCGGTGTGTTTTCATCCCCCAGTTCCGACAGAACGTCCAGGGATTCTTCCCGGGGATGTTTTCTCCGGTAGGTGAGAAGCACGTTCTTCGCGATAGCGCACAGCCATGTGGAAACTTTGCAGCTTTCATCAAAGCGGCCGCTGGTGCGGATGGCCTGATAAAAGGTCTCCTGCGTCAGTTCCTCTGAGAGATCTTCATCCTGCGTATACGAAAGCAGGAACCGGTAGACGGTCCTTGCGTACTGCTGGTAGATCTCGTCCATGGACTGCATGCTTCTCACCTCCTTTCTGTCCGGTTCATCATGTTAATGCAGATCCCTGATGTTTTGTTACAGCGTTTCTGTATTTTTTTCAGTGCGTTTTCTTCAGGCGGCGCAGAAAAGCCCCGGCGGTTCCGGAAATCAGCGGTTACTCAAAGAAATTCCATCCGGACAGCAGCAGGCCCGGGATCACCACGATCAGGAAAAAGGCCCAGCTTACGAGTGTAAACGTCTTGATGAACTGCCTGCCGTTTTCAGGATACTCTCTGACGTAAATGCGGTAATTGATGACGGATGCCAGGGAACCGATCAGAGAACACAGGCCCGCGGTATCCGCGCCGTAGATCAGCCCCGCGAAGTTCTCCGTAAAAGGATAAAGGACGATGCTGGCCGGAACATTCGAGATCAGCTGGCTGAGGCCGATCGCCCACCAGTATTCCCGTCCCGCGACTGAGCGCTTCAGAAAAGCCGCGATCCCCGAATTTCCCGCAATGGATGAGGAAAACACAAAAAAGCAGAAAAAGGTGGCCAGCAGCACATAGTCTACTTTACGGAACAGTTTCCTGTCCGAAAGAAGGATCGTTCCCAGCACCAGGATCATTGCCCCCCACCACCAGCGGGTCCGGGTCACGATCACGAGAAGGATCACCGAAAACAGCGCCAGATACATGATCCGTTTCTGTTTCGAGCCCTCAGCGGCGTTTTCCTGCACAGAAGTCCCGGACAGCGCAGCTGTTTCCTTCAGGTCCTTTCTGTACAGGAAAAAGACAAAACCTGCCAGAAGGATCCCGGACATGACGCACAGCGGCAGCATGTGGAGCATAAAACGTCCGGTACTGATCCCGGCCCTGCCGTACAGGAAAAGATTCTGCGGACTGCCGAAGGGCGTCAGCAGCGATCCGCGGACCGCAGCGATATTCTCCATGGAAATCACAGGCAGGATATAATGCTCCTTTTTCGCGATGCGGAAGATCAGGATCGTCAGCGGCACAAAAATCAGCAGCGACACGTCATTCGTGACGAACATGGAGGAGAAAAACACGCCAAAAACCAGAAACAGCGTCAATGAAGTCATCCGGCGCAGCCGGGATGCCAGGCCTACCACAGGCTGGAGTACCTGTTCCTGTTTAAACCCCTCCAGAACGCACAGCATCATAAGAAGCGTTCCCAGCGTCCGCCAGTCGATTTCGAGAAAAAGGGCCCTTGCGGGCGGCGTAATGATCAGCCCGATCAGCGCTGCCGATACGGAAAGAAGCAGCATCGGTTCTTTTTTTATCCATTGGATGATTTTTCCAGCCATTTCATTACACTCCATTCTCCGCGGGGCCCGGTAAAACTACGGCCTCACGACCTGTAAGGATCTTCCCAGAGCAGGTTCCCCTGAAGATCCAGGATCCTCAGATAATCCGCGCCTTCATATTCCGGTGAAGCTTCAAATATGATCACCTGCTGATCTTCCACCTTAATGCCCTGTTTTGTGATCAGTTCTATTCTAAGCGCCAGGTATTTCTCCGGATCCATGCCGTCTTCCAGTGTGATCTCCTGACGTTCCAGTACCTCTTTCGTCATATCCATGCGCCTGATCTCTCTTCCGCCGTTTGTCACATAAGTGACGGAAACGGATTCAATATCCTGCGGATGATCCACGAGGATCCTGTACCAGCCTTCATATTTCAGCTTTCCCGACGCGGATACGTCGGATTCCAGCTTGCATTCAAGATTTGGAACCGGTATAAAATTCCAGAAAAGATACTCAGGGAAGTCCACTTCTTCACTGCATATCCTCCCATGGTCGTTCATCGAAAGTCTCGGGTCAGCGAATTCCTCAAAGAAACCTGCGGTAAACTGTCCGCTGTAGGTACCTGGCGCGGCTTCCCTAAGCTCCACTTTCCGTCCGTTCAGATTCAGGACGACTTCCATGCCTTCCGTATACTCTTTCAGATCCGCGGAAAATCTGACCTCGGCTGTCCGAGCCTCATAGTCCGGATCCAGAATCTCAACATTTGTATTTTCCACGCGTTTTCCGTTTTCAGAAAGCTTTTGTTCCAGATCATATACCTGGTTCGTGAGGCTGCTCACACTTCTCTCAAGACTGTCAATATCATTCTGCATCGCCGTCAGTTTCCCGTTCGCTGTGCTGAGAGAGAAAAACAACATGATCACG
>CADCQD010000241.1 GCA_902803485.1 uncultured Eubacteriales bacterium
CAAGAATCGAACTTGCGGCCTCCTGAACCCCATTCAGGCGCTCTACCAAACTGAGCCACGCCCCGATTGCCAAACAAGTATAGCAGATGTATAAGGATTTGTAAAGAACTTTTTCAGAAAAACAACAGGAAAGATGCCGGTTTTCTGCAAAAAGTTGTTGACACCGTTTTTTATTTGTGATATTCTGATAAACGCACTATTGTGCGGAAGAAGGCTTATTATGCCCTTTTTTCGGGTATTTGCCTGCTGTTTCAGGTCTTGTATCGCAAAAAATCCAACAGGAGTGAACGTTAATGGAAAAAAACAGAATCCATCCGGTCCAGTCCGGAAAAAATTCCAGAATGAGCTATTCCCGCCAGACGGACGTCCTTGAAATGCCGAATCTGATCGAAGTTCAGAAAAATTCCTACGAATGGTTTCTGACAGACGGTCTGAAAGAGGTTTTCGACGATGTTTCACCCATCGGCGAGAATTTCAGCTCCCTTTCTCTGGAATTCGGCAATTTCCGCCTTTGCAGAGATGAGATCAAATATACGATCGAAGAGTGCAAGGAACGGGATGCTACCTATGCGGCTCCTTTAAAGGTTACTGTACGTCTGATCAATAAAGAAAACGGAGAGATCAAGGATCATGAGATCTTCATGGGCGACCTGCCCCTGATGACCGATACGGGGTCCTTTGTGATCAATGGCGCGGAGCGTGTCATTGTCAGCCAGATCGTCCGTTCTCCGGGTATCTATTTTGATATTGAGCACGATAAGATCGGTAAAGAGCTTTTCACCAGCCAGATCATCCCGAACCGCGGCGCCTGGCTGGAGTATGAGACCGACAGCAATGATATTTTCTATGTGCGCGTGGACAGGATCGGCAAGGTGCCCATCACTGTGCTTGTGCGTGCGTTAGGCTACGGCACGAACCAGGAGATCCTGGACCTTTTCGGCGAGGAGCCCAAGATCCTTGCGACTCTTCAGAAGGATAAGGCCCGGAATTACCAGGAAGGTATCCTGGAACTGTACAAGAAGATCAGACCCGGCGAGCCTCTGTCTGTGGACAGCGCGGAAACGCTGATCAACGGCATGCTCTTTGACGCGAGAAGGTATGACCTCGCGCACGTAGGCCGGTATAAGTTCAATAAGAAGCTGAACTTCAAGTACCGCCTGGACCGCCAGAGGCTGACCGAGGATGTGGTGGATCCGTCTACCGGTGAGATCATCGCGGAAGCCGGCACGGTGCTGAACCGTGAGACTGCGCAGAAGATCCAGAATACGGGCGTGGAGTACGTCTACATTGCCGTGGAAGACCGGAGCGCGAAGGTGCTTTCCAGCCGCATGGTGGAAGCGGACGGATATCTTAAGGACTACGGCCTTACCACGAAAGAATGCGGCATCAATGAGATGGTGTATTTCCCGGTGCTGATGGAGATCCTTTCCCAGAATCTTCCTGTGGAAGAACTGAAGATCGAGATCAGGCGGCGGATAAGAGAGCTGATTCCTTCTCATATTATGAAGGAGGAGATCCTTGCGTCCATCAATTACCTGCTGCTTCTGGAATACGGCATTGCCAGGAAGGACGATATCGACCATCTGGGCAACCGCCGGATCCGTGCCGTGGGCGAGCTCCTGCAGAACCAGTACCGGATCGGTATGTCCCGTATGGAGCGTGTGGTGCGCGAACGTATGGCGACCCAGGACATGGAAGGCGTTACGCCTCAGAGCCTGATCAATATCAAGCCTGTGACCGCAGCCGTGAAAGAGTTCTTCGGTTCCTCACAGCTTTCCCAGTTCATGGACCAGAACAACCCGGTATCGGAGCTGACGCATAAGCGCCGTCTCTCCGCCCTGGGCCCCGGCGGCCTTTCCAGAGAGCGTGCCGGATTTGAAGTCCGTGACGTACATTATACCCATTACGGACGTATGTGTCCCATTGAGACTCCGGAAGGTCCGAACATCGGCCTGATCAACTCCCTCGCGTCCTACGCCCGGGTCAATAAGTACGGCTTCATTGAAGCGCCGTACCGTGTAGTGGATAAGACAGATCCGCAGAATCCAGTGGTTACAGATCACGTGGAATACTTTACTGCGGATGAAGAAGACGATTATGTTATCGCTCAGGCGAATACGCCTCTGGACGAGGAAGGCCATTTCATCGAGAACAGCATTGCCGGCCGTTCCCGTGATGACACCTCGACCTTTGAGAAGAGCCGCATCGACCTTATGGATGTTTCACCGAAGATGGTATTCTCTGTCGCTACCTCCATGATCCCCTTCCTGGAGAATGACGACGCGAACCGCGCGCTGATGGGATCCAACATGCAGCGTCAGGCTGTGCCGCTCATGAAGACGGAAGCGCCGGTCATCGATACAGGTCTTGCGAACAAGGTTGCCGTGGACTCCGGTGTCTGCGTGATCGCGGAGGCTCCCGGTACCGTGGAGCGCTCGGCGTCAGATGAGATCATTGTCCGCAATGATGACGGCCAGCGCAAGGTATACCGCCTGACAAAGTTCGCGAGAAGCAACCAGTCCAACTCATATAACCAGAAGCCCATCGTCAATAAGGGCGACCATGTGGAGCAGGGCCAGATCATCGCTGACGGTCCCTCTACCTGTAATGGCGAGATCGCTCTGGGCAAGAACCCCCTGATCGGCTTCATGCCGTGGGAGGGCTATAACCATGAAGACGCAGTCCTGATCTCAGAACGCCTGGTCCAGGACGACGTATATACATCGATCCATATTGAGGAGTATGAAGTAGAGGCCCGCGATACCAAGCTCGGACCGGAAGAGATCACCCGCGACGTGCCCGGTGTGGGCGACGACGCGCTGAAGGATCTGGACGAAAACGGTATCATCCGTATCGGCGCGGAAGTCCGTGCCGGGGATATCCTGGTTGGCAAGGTCACGCCAAAGGGCGAGACCGAGCTGAATGCGGAAGAGCGTCTCCTCCGCGCGATCTTCGGCGAGAAGGCGCGCGAGGTTCGTGATACCTCCCTGAAGGTACCCCACGGCGCGTACGGCATCGTAGTGGATACCAAGACCTTTACCAGGGAAAACAATGAAGAGCTGGCGCCCGGCGTCAGCAAGAGCGTACGGATCTACATTGCCCAGAAGCGTAAGATCTCCGTGGGCGACAAGATGGCCGGCCGGCATGGAAATAAGGGTGTCGTATCCCGCGTGCTGCCGGTGGAAGACATGCCGTTCCTTCCGAACGGACGTCCTCTGGACATCGTACTGAACCCCCTGGGCGTGCCCAGCCGTATGAATATCGGCCAGGTGCTGGAGATCCATCTGTCTCTGGCAGCCAAGGCTCTGGGCATCGATATCTCAACGCCGGTATTTGACGGCGCGAATGAGCAGGATATTACAGAAGCGCTTGAGCTTGCGAATGACTACGTCAATATGGAAGATTTCCGCGAGTTCAAGAAAAAGTATAAGAACGATCTTTCCAAAGAGGTCATGAATTACCTCGAGGAACATCTGGACCACCGCCAGCTCTGGAAGGGTGTGCCCATCAGCAACGACGGAAAAGTCATGTTAAGAGACGGCCGTACCGGCGAGTATTTTGACGCTCCGGTCACCATCGGCCACATGCATTACCTGAAACTGCATCACCTGGTGGATGATAAGATCCATGCGCGTTCTACAGGTCCTTATTCTCTGGTCACGCAGCAGCCTCTGGGCGGCAAGGCCCAGTTCGGCGGCCAGCGTTTCGGCGAGATGGAGGTCTGGGCGCTGGAGGCTTACGGTGCTTCATATACGCTGCAGGAGATCCTGACGGTGAAGTCGGACGACGTGGTCGGCCGTGTCAAGACCTACGAAGCCATCATCAAGGGTGAGAATATCCCGAAGGCCGGTGTGCCTGAGTCCTTTAAGGTCCTTCTGAAGGAGCTGCAGTCTCTCGCGCTGGATGTGCGCGTGCTCCGCGATGATAATACGGAAGTGGAGATCACCGAAAGCGTAGATTACGGCAATACGGACTTTAACGCGATCCTGAATGAGGAAACGCGCTATGACCGCGGTGAATTCCGTTCTCACGGCTTTACGGAGCAGGAGATCCAGGGAGATGAATTCGTTGACGTCGAACCGGAGGAACCGGCGGACTTTGACGAAGGCTTCACGGATGAAGAGTAAGAGAAGGGAGATCATAAATGGCAGAATTCAAGAATGAAACCTACGAACCGCTGTCCTTTGACGCGATCCGGATCGGTCTTGCTTCACCCGATAAAATCAGAGAATGGTCCCACGGCGTCGTAACGAAGCCGGAAACCATCAATTACAGAACGCTGAAGCCTGAGAAAGACGGCCTGTTCTGCGAACGGATCTTCGGACCCAGCAAGGACTGGGAGTGCCACTGCGGCAAGTACAAGAAGATCCGCTATAAGGGTGTGATCTGCGACCGGTGCGGCGTAGAAGTGACCAAGGCTTCCGTGCGCCGTGAGCGTATGGGCCATATCGAACTGGCAACGCCGGTCTCCCATATCTGGTATTTCAAGGGGATCCCGAGCCGTCTCGGCCTCACGCTGGATATTTCCCCCAGAACACTGGACAAGGTTTTGTATTTTGCGTCATATATCGTACTGGATCCGGGCGAGACAGACCTGAACTACAAGGACTGCCTGAGTGAAAAGGAATACCGCGACGCTGTGGAAAAGTACGGCGAGCGTTCCTTCCGGGCCGGTATGGGCGCGGAGTCCATTAAGGAACTGCTGCAGGCCATCGACCTGGAGAAGGAATCCAAATCTCTCCGTGAAGAACTCTTCGCGAGCAACGGACAGAAGCGGGCGAAGCTGATCAAGCGTGTGGAAGTCATCGACGCGCTCCTGGCTTCCGGCAATAAGCCCGAATGGATGATCATGGACGTGATCCCGGTCATTCCTCCGGATCTTCGTCCTATGGTACAGCTGGACGGCGGCCGTTTCGCGACCTCTGACCTGAATGACCTGTACAGAAGAATCATCAACAGAAACAACCGTCTCGCGCGTCTTCTGGAGCTCGGCGCCCCGGAGATCATCGTCAGAAACGAAAAGAGAAGGCTGCAGGGAGCGGTGGACGCTCTGATCGATAACGGCCGCCGCGGCCGTCCGGTC
>CADCQD010000242.1 GCA_902803485.1 uncultured Eubacteriales bacterium
GCAGAAGATCGTACCGGTACCTTCCCAGACTACATCGCCGGCAATGTTCTGGATATAATAAATGTGTTTGCCGTCGGTTACCGGAGAACTGGCGTTGTACATCGGATCGGAAATGCGGGTCACTTCTTTGCTCTTCATGTTGAAAAGGAAGATCGTGCTCCGCTTTTTATCCGTAAATCCGGCGCCGTTCCTGTAGAACGGAATCTCCGTCAGGATCTCGTAATCCGCGTTTTCCTTTCTCTTCTTCAGTGCCTCGGCCTGTTCTTCCTTACTGAGCTTATAGAAATCCGGGCAGTCCGGAGAACTGCCGCCCTCCAGGATCCAGAGATCCGTATCCGGGATCCGTTCCTTCAGGGAAGCGGCAAAGGGAAGCTCAAAGGCCTTTACGGCCTCACCGCCCTCCGTGGAGATCCTGTAATACACAGTAAAGACTTCACCGGCTTTTGCCCGTTCCTTTTCCTTATCCGTCCGGAGCGCCGGGAACAGGATGTGGGTATCATCCTCCCAGACAAAGTCTTTCTCCTTCTGGAGGCCTGTCAGCTGGCCCCATTTTTCATTCTTATACAGCCAGATCTCGGAATCATAGCTGTTTGCTTCCGGATCCGGGTCAGCCTTTGATACCACTACGGCTGTCTTTTCGCAGTCCGGCGAGATCGCCAGTTCCGAAAGAAACCGGTACTTAAGAAAAGCATCCAATTGCAACTGCTTCATACTTGTTCTCCTTCTGTTTAAGTGCAGGATCCGCCGGCAGCCGGCCGATCTGACAACACTGCGTCTGATGGCTTATTTCAGATCCATGCCGGTATTGGGATTCAGACGGATCCGCACCACCGTACCTTCATAGGAATAGGCCAGGTAATTCGTTTCATCGCCGTTCCGCCAGGCGTCCCGTACAAAGGTATTGCCCTCAAAATGTCCTTCTTCCACCGTGAGGAAGTTCAGCTGTGTGCTCTGGCGTGAACCCTGGTGCACATAGGCCTTCGGATCGCCGGCCTCCGAACGGCGCCGGAAATCAAAGCCGATGCCCACGCCCGCCAGATAAAACTCGTCCTCACCGGTCTGGATCAGCAGTCCGCGGCCCCGTTCCTTCAGAAGCCACTGATTCTCCGGCGCCCTGAGGTTCAGGAACATGCTCCGGGCATTAAAACGGGGATTATCCTTCACAAACTGCGCGGTCACATGATATTTCGGCAGCTTCAGATATTCCTCTGTCGTAAATTCGTCCTGTACAAAGGCGTGGATCCGGTCCGTGCCCCGGTATTTGATGAGCAGCGGCGCAAGGCCTGTGATGGCCTTCATGGAAAGCGCGACCTTCCGCGCCTCCGGCAGCAGATTCCCGCTTTCATCCAGTGTGGATTCCGCGCCAAAGGCAAACAGCCCCGTTGCCCCGTACTTCCCTGCCGCGAGGAACATGTTCATGGCATTCGCGTCCCCGCCGGTGGCGCTCTCCGGAATGAACAGCGCGTTGTCCGGCCGGTCATAGCGGCTGCAGATCCGCTCGTACACCCGGCGTCCGCTTAAGTAAATGTCCGGGCAGATCAGGTCCAGATGCGGCGCCGCGATCTTCCACACGTCCAGCATCCTTCCGACGCCGGCGCCGGCATTGTAGGAAAAGCCGGGCATCTCAATACCGCTTTCTCCGATGGCGATATTGACGGTGTAGGTGATGGGAAGGATCTCTTTCCCTGCCTTCGCCAGCTCTTCCACAAAACGCGCCGTGTACCAGGAAGAGAACACCTCGTGCGCATGGATGCCGAACTCGCCGTACCAGGTACCGTCATGAGTAAGCGCGCCGCAGTCCTCGATCTCCGTACCCAGAAGCTCCTCCGGTACGCCCTTCTCAAAGTCCGCTTCCGCAAGCTCCGAATAATCCCGGTCCGTCTGTCCGTAGCCGAATTCATTCTCGATCTGGACTGCCAGCACGGTTCCCTCCGTGTCATATTCCTTCAGGAAGGAAATGAATTTCGTGAAGGCTTTCTTATCGCGTTCAAGAAGCTCCATGCAGTGCGGTGAAATGGACGGCGCCGGGGATCCGTCCGCGGAAATGGCGATCCTGTAGGTTTCCGGATGCAGCTTGATATACTCCGGCGCGTAATTCGGATGGCCGTTTTTATTGGCGCCGAACCACAGAATGATCAGGTAGAGCCCCCGGCTCCTGGCCTGGTCCACCAGGCCCTGTACCAAGGACATATCATATACGTCCTGCTCCGGCTCCAGCCGGAACCAGTATACGGGCGCCTCCATGGTATTGCCGTGATACTGTGCGATCGCGTCCATGGTCTTTTCGATCAGCCACGTCCCGGTGGAGGAATTATGGGACTGAAGTCCAGCCGCAAAGACCGGCTTCCCGTCCCGGGTCTTCAAAAAATCATTCATATCATACCCTTTCTGATGCCTTCATGGTCAGCCCGATCCGGTTCCGTTTCACGTCTACGGACAACACGGTCACATCCACGATATCGCCGACCTTTACCACTTCTGACGGGTGCCTGATAAATTTCTCTGTCATATTGGAAATATGCACCAGGCCGTCCTGATGGACGCCGATGTCCACGAACGCGCCGAAGTCGATGACGTTCCGGACGGTCCCCTTCAGCTTCATGCCTTCCTTCAGGTCTTCGATCCGGAGCACGTCCGATTTCAGAATGGGACTGGGCATTTCGGATCTGGGGTCACGCCCCGGACGTTCCAGTTCCGCCAGGATATCCTGCGTGGTCTCAAGACCTGTGCCCAGTTCTTCGGAAAGCGCGGACAGGTCTCCTGCCTTTTTCGCGATCCCGGGAATGCCGCCCTTCTTCAGATCCTCCTCTGAGTAACCCAGCTTTTTCAGCAGTTTCTTCGCCGCCGCGTAGGATTCCGGATGAACGCCGGTGGCGTCCAGCGCTTCTTTTCCGTCCCGCAGCCGGAGGAAACCCGCGCACTGCTGGAACGCCTTGGGTCCCAGCTTTTCCACGGACATCAGTTCATGCCTGGACAGGAACCTGCCGTGGGCTTCCCGGTATTTCACGATATTCGCCGCGAGCGTCTTATTGATGCCGGAAACATAGGATAAGAGCGGCGCCGACGCCGTATTCAGATCCACGCCCACATGGTTTACGGCATCCTCCACCACGCCGGTCAGCGCTTCCGAAAGTTTCTTTTCCTCCATGTCATGCTGATACTGGCCTACACCGATGGATTTCGGATCGATCTTCGCCA
>CADCQD010000243.1 GCA_902803485.1 uncultured Eubacteriales bacterium
AAATTGTGTCATTTATGACCTCCACTCGCTTTATAACGAGAAGCATATTACTGAAGATCTGCTATTCAGCGTGAAATTTATGTAACACGCGGAAACACAGCAGGTCTGCTTACATTAAAGAACTTTCATAAGCCGGGGTTTATGTAAATGGTTTCGAGAGAGAACGATCATTACAGAATCAATAGCAAGAAACTTGATTTTTCATGTAAACAGATCCTTAAACTTGTACCTATAGATTGGACACGGCAAGATTTCGTTTTCATGGTACTGTTTCAGATCATACCAGGATCTTCTCACTTAGTTGAGACCACTGAATATAAAGGAATGAGCAAGTTTCAGTGGTCCGCGCACACAGAACCCGGCTGATTAGAGCTGAAAAGGCGGAAAAGGAGGCTGCCGCCCCGGCAATGATACAATTATCATTTGCTGTTGCGGCAGCCCCGTTTGGCTGTTTATATCTCTGTTGCGGCGGCCTCCTGAAATGCCTCCTGCGGGTACATATCTTTGGGCGTATTTGACGCAGGAATCGCTTCACCGGACGTTTTACTGATCGAAGCAATGCCGGGCTGGGCGCAATCCTCTCGGATGATAACAAGTCCTGATCCGCCGGATGGAAGCTTCTATTCCTCCTTTTTGAATTGACTTTTCACGATTCTTAAAGCCACGTTTCCAACATATTTGAAGTATAACATATGAATTTGAACATTTTATGTCATTTTCAAAAACCATTACAGATCCGCGCGCCGTACGGTTTTGCATGCTCTTTCCGTTACTGTCCCTGTAAGAAGAAGGGAGCCGGAAGGAGATGCCTGGATCTGAAGCAGTCCCCCGGGTTCTTCGAAGGCCAGATCGACGGCGCAGCCGCGTTTTGCCGCAAGATACGCGCCTGCTGCGGCAGTCCCGCTCGCGCAGGAATTCTCCCAGAAAAGCGTATCCGCGCCGGGCACATAAACGAGCGGTGTAAGCTTTGTGTATGACGGGTCCAGAAAGATCATTCCAAAGGCGCTTTGCCTTTGAGTTCCGCCCCACGCGCGGATCAGCTTTTCCGCCTCTTCCCGCTTCATGGGCTGCTCTATGACCGCGTGAGATATGCCGTCAAAATGAACGACCGGGAATTTCCCGTGCCCTGGGAATTCCGTCATCCCGATGGACCGCGGACGCGGCATTTCCACCGTGCCCCGGTAACTTCCGCCGGGCAGACGCGCGACTTCTGCTCTTACCGGTTTTTCACTTCCGGATACCCGAACAAAAAAGACGCCATTTTCCGTACCGCGTTTCAACGCGCACAGTACCGCGCTGCTCATTGCCGCGTTTCCGCAGAATTCACCGCCGGCCATCCGGAGCGCAATGTCACAGTCATCTGCCGCGGAGAGAAAGCCCGCCTGCTCCGCGTCCTTTTCCAGGGCCATCAGTTTTTCCGCAATAACAGGTTGAGACGCCTCTTCAACAGGCGTCTCAACCAGAATCGTAATATTCCCCGTCGGGTCCATGATACGATATCGGATCATTGCTGATAATTCCTTAAAAACTGTTTTGTTCTTTCGTGATCGGGATCACCGAATACCTTCTCCGGATCACCCTGCTCCACGATCACGCCCTTATCCATAAATATGACCCTGTCGCTGACCGCGCGGGCAAAGGGCATTTCGTGAGTCACGACGACCATCGTCATCTTTTCATCCGCCAGCTGCCGGATGACCTTCAGTACCTCGCCGGTGAGCTCCGGATCCAGCGCGCTTGTCGGTTCATCAAAGAAAAGGATATCCGGATTCATGGCAAGCGCTCTGGCGATCGCGACCCGCTGCTGCTGTCCGCCGGAAAGCTGCGAAGGATACGCGCCGGCCTTGTCTTTCAGATTCATTTTGTCCAGAAGCTCCAGCGCCTGCGCCTCCGCTTCCTCTCTGGAATGCTTCAGCACATACACCGGCGCGTCCATCACATTCTTCAGTACCGAGTAATGCGGGAAAAGATTGAACTGCTGGAATACCAGGCCGAAATACTGTTTGAACTGCTGCAGTTCAGCGTGGCTGACATATTCGGCTTTTCCCTCTTCGTTCGTTTTCGCCGCTGCCCGGTCCATGTAAAGGATCTCGCCGGCGTCGATGGTTTCCAGGAAGGTCGCGCAGCGAAGCAGCGTGCTTTTTCCTGAACCGCTCGGTCCGATGATGCTGACCACTTCACCCTTGTCCACATGGATGCTGATATCCCGGAGCACCTTCAGGTCTTTGAAGGATTTCTGAATATTGTTCATCTCAAGGATCATGATCCGCCCCTCCCGTTAATAATACGCCAGGGCTTTTTCAGCCCTTTCCATGACAAAGGCAACGACGTAATTCATCACAAAGTAAAATACACCCGCGATGATAAAGGGAACAAATGAGGTCTGGGACGAGGCGATCTGCTTCGCGATCGAGAACATCTCGTTATACGCCAGGGTGAACGCAAGCGACGTGTCCTTGACCAGCGTAATGATCTCATTCGTGATGGAAGGCAGGATGGTCTTGACCAGCTGCGGAAGGATGATCTTGAAAAACGTCTGGGAACGGGAATACCCGAGGACCTCCGCCGCCTCAAACTGCCCGACGGGGATCGCCTCATAGCCGCTTCTGTAGATCTCCGCGAAATACGCGGCATAGTTCATCGAAAAGCCGATGATAATGGCCGGGAAACGATATCCGCGGATCGACCAGCGAAAAAGATAAAAGGGGCCGAAATACCACATTAACAGCTGCAGCATCAGCGGCGTCCCGCGCATGATCGCGATATAGATCTTGGTGATCCCGCTGATCACTTTGTATTTCGAACGGCGCAGGTACATGACGGCCATTCCCAGTGGCAGCGAGAAGATCAATGTCAGGAAGAAGATCGCGAGAGAGCGAAGCATGCCGGCTGACATCGAGGCAAGCATTGTCTGAAAAGTCATTTGCGCTTCTCCTTAAATGAAAGGGAAGGTGCCGTTACTTCTGATCGTTGGAGATCAGGAAGGTGCCCGCGGTCATGTCGATCGCGATCGCGTCGATGGCGCCGGCCTTCAGGTCGTTGTACGCGATCGTATAGGTCTCATAGACCTTCAGATCCGCGAACGTGCCCGCAAGGTCCGCTCTGGCATCCTGCAGCATATCATAAGCGGAGGTCGCTGTCTGTACGCCCACGACCTTTCCGGAAAGGTCCTCCAGCGTCTTGATGCCGGAATCCGCGGCTACCAGGATACCCTGCGTATTGTTGGAATAGGTGATGCCCCAGGTGTAGTCGTCTTCGCGTCCTTCTTTGGTGAAGCCGGACCAGATGCAGTCGCAGGAGCCGGCATTCAGTTCCATGTCCTTGGCATCCCAGTTGAAGGGAACCGCTTCATATCCCCAGCCCAGATAGTCACAGACCGCCTGGCAGAGTTCTACGTCAAGGCCGCCCACGGAACCGTCATCCTGCAGATAGGAATATGGCGGATAATCCAGGTCAAAGCCGTGCTTGAACGTATAGTCCGGGTCGCCTGAACCTTTCTCCGGCAGAGAATCCGCATCGATGCCATCCGCGGTCAGGCAAAGGTATTCTTCAATATCGGGATAACTCGCGCCGATCTTCGCGTAAGTACCGTCAAGTACCAGCGCCTTCAGCGCGCCGCTGACGGTTTCTGCCAGTTCGTCGTCCCCGATACGGAAACCGATCGCGTAGGATTCGACGCCCAGCGTTTCATCGAGGAACAGATAGGCCGGTTCCTCCTTCACTTCAGAACCGGCGTTTCCTCCGGTCTGGGATCCTGTTTCAATGGTGACGCAGCCCGAAAGCATCGCCAGACAAAGTACAAATACCGATAATAATGCAGCAATCTTTTTCATTGGTGCCTCCTCTGAATTTAAGTCTGTATCAGGAAATGCTTCCTGAAGCATTCCCTTTGCCTGCTCTCCTGTTTGATAGATCAGCAGTGCATTAGCATATTACTACATCAGCGCGCTAAAGTAAAGAGATTTTACTTATTTTTGCGGCTTCATATAAAACGTTCTTCTGGAAATTCCGGGCAGACGGCTGCCTACACAGACTGATACAGGATCAGAAATACGACCGCGAGGGCAAGATCGATCCCTCCGATAATGAACAGATAGACGGGAAGCGGCTTTTTCTCTCCGTGCTTCGCCATGCGGTACTCAAAGAAATCCGCCGGACCGTCCGGATCCTTGCGGCGATGGATACGCATGGTCGAGATCAGCTTGATCATGCCATAGCTGAAAATATCAAAAAAGCCGTCGTTTGCTACGAATACAAGAACTCCGAAACCGATCAGGAGAATGCCGGGCACGAAAAAAGCGTCCGAAAGCGCCGACATCTTTTCAAAGTAGTCTGTAAGCGTGAAATATTTCCGGATCACCAGAACTATGGCCGTGGCCGCGATGCTGAAGGCAAGAGTGACCAGTATCGGTATCAGAGACTTTTTCTTTTTCATACTACCTCTTTACGTACGTCAGCCGGCCCGGATGATCCCGAACCGGCTGACGAAACACATTCTGACCGCCGGCAAATGCATTATGCTTCTGCCTTGTCAGCTCTGAAAACTCCTTCGTACTCCCTAAGCTCCTTCTCGTTGCAATAGATAAAGTGGCCGGGAACGATCTCGTGCATCGACGGCTTGTCCACGGAATAATCGTGTGCTGCTGCCGGGTTGTACTCGATCCTCTTTCTCTGCTTCTCATAATGCGGATCCGGATAGGGGATCGCGGAAAGCAGCGAAATGGTGTACGGATGCAGCGGATGCCGGAACAGTTCGTCGGAATCCGCCATTTCCACGATCTTTCCGAAGTACATGACCGCGATACGGTCTGAGAAGTACTTGACCACCGAAAGGTTGTGGGCAATGAAAAGGATCGTCAGATTCATATTGTTGCGCAGGTCGTTTAACAGGTTGATCACCTGGGCCTGGATGGAAACGTCGAGGGCTGAGATCGGTTCGTCGGCGATGATCAGCTCGGGCTCCATGACGATGGTTCTCGCGATACCGATTCGCTGGCGCTGTCCGCCGGAGAACTCGTGAGGATAACGGTCCGCGTGTTCACGCACAAGGCCAACCATTTCAAGCATCCTGTAGACGTTCTCATCAATGAATTTCTTATCGCGGATGCCGCGGATCTTAAGTCCTTCAGCGATGATCTCGCGCACAGTCATACGCGGGTCGATGGACGCGATCGGATCCTGGAAGATCATCTGCATCTTTGTCATCATGCCGTTCTTCTTGGACGCGGCTTTTTTCTCGATCTGATACTTGCGCTTTCTCTCCTCCGCCTCGGCTCCTGTGAGGGTCTTCATGTCTTCATCATAGGAAGCTTTGAGTGCCGCGAGCTGCTGGCTGCGGAACGCGTTCGCGCTCCTGGCCTTTGCCGCGCTGCTCTTTAAGCCTTCCAGCTGAGCCGCTGCGATCTTATCGGAAAGTTCTCTGCGAAGCTTCCTGCTCTCCTCGGTAAAACGGCTCTTTGCCTCGGCAGCCTTTGCCGGGTCTTTCTTTACCGCCTCATCCCGTTCGCGCTTCAGCTCGGCGATCTTCACCTTGACCTCGTTCCTCATGCTTCGGATCAGCACCTTGCAGCCGTTCTGTGTTGAGGATACGTTCAGTCCGTGGAAGATCACCTTTCCGTCCGTCGGATCATAAAGGTTGATGATCGTCCGTCCTGTGGTCGTCTTTCCGCAGCCGGACTCGCCCACGAGGCCGAAGACCTCACCCTTTTTGATGTAGAAGCTGACGTCGTCCACTGCCTTGTTGATATAATCACCTGAAGCAAAATACTGCTTCAGATGTTCGACTCTCAAAAGCACATCGGGATCGTCCTCTACCGTCTCCTCGAGCTGGCGGCTGACCAGCGCGCGGTCCATCAGCTTGCGGAAAATAAACGCAAGGATGAGCAGCGCGATGCCTGCAAAAAGAAATACCAGCTTCCTTGACGCCAGCCACCAGATCTGCCCGACAAAGGGCACACGGGTGCTGCTGTCAGAGGTCTTGACCGTCTCTTCGGCGAACCCGTCCACAAAAGTCCTCATCAGTGCCGCCGGACTTTCCTGGGCCTTCTTCTGATATGCATCCATAAGAGCAGCATAACTTCCGTCAAAGGAACCTCCGGCCTCAAGACTTTCCACGACCGCGGCGAGGAAGACGCCTTCATCGGAAAGTTCTTTCCCGGGATAATGCTCAGCAAGGATCTTCTGTTCTTCCGCCATAAAGGCTGCGGTATCCGCCTCTTCACCGTTCACTTTTTTCTCAGCGAATTCCACAAAGTTCTCGATGAAGCCTGCCTTCTGCTCTTCCTGCTCCGTATTCTTTGTCACCTCGAGTTCTTCGAGATACTCGTCGACGTCAACTACGGTCTTCGCGAACTGGTCACCGAAAGGAAGCGTTACACCTTCCTCTTTCAGATGATCCGCCATGGTCTTCACCGTACGCAGGAACTCGATCCAGCTGCCGGCTTCCTCACCAAGGCTTTCTGAAAGTTCTTCGTATGCAGCTTCAAGACCCGCAAGGCAGGACGCGCCTTCCGGAATAGGAAGCTTCTTTCCGCCCTTAGCCGCGGGCTTGGCCAGCTCGTCCAGATAGGCGATGATCTCCCTGGCTTCCCGGGCTTCAGCCACGTCGCTGCGGCGCTCGTAATCCGCCAGGAACTTCTCCAGGTCGAAACTCTCGTTCAGATATGTCAGGAGCTCCTGCTTCTTCGCTTCGGCAGTTTCTGCTGCGGCATCCGAAGCCTTCTCCTCCAGATAGGTAAAATGTTCCCGTGCAGCGGCATTCCTGAGGCTGGTTGCCTTTACGTCGGAAAGCTGAGCTTCGGACATTGCCGTATAATAAG
>CADCQD010000244.1 GCA_902803485.1 uncultured Eubacteriales bacterium
TAAATATCCTGCTATACCATTGACGTTTTATGATAAACTGAAGGGAGAAATTTAGTTCTCCGGGGAGGTTCACATGTCCGCAGCGCTGCATCAGATCATCGTTATATTCATCGGGATCCTTGCCGGATTCATCTGTCGAAGGATACATGTACTGACAGAAGAAGGGACAGCCGTGATCTCAAACATTGTCGTCAAGATCATTCTGCCGTTCTATCTTTTCAGCGCGATCCTGAATTCCGGCTCCGGCGTGGACTCCAGGGGAGTCATGACCGCTCTCGGACTCTCTTTTGCCATGTTTCTGATCAGCGGGCTTGTGGCGCTGCTTGTGGTTCCTTTACTAAAACCGCCGGCAGACGATAAAGGCGTCTATCTTTTTGAGACGATGTGCGGAAATGTGACGTATATCGGGATTCCGGTCTGTGCTGCTGTTCTGGGCGGGAATGCCGCGTTTTACGGTTCCCTTCTGAATATTCCCTATAACCTTCTGTGCTTCTCCCTCGGGATCTGGCTGCTGGCGGGAAAGCTTCCTCTGAAGAAGATCCTGAACCCGGCTTTTCTGGCAGGCACCGCGGCAGCTTTTCTTTATCTTCTTCACGTTCCGGTGCCATCCGTGATCCTGGACGGCTGCGCCTTCATCGGACAGGCTACCTCTCCCTGCGCCATGCTGATCATCGGCTCGGTACTTGGCAGCATTCCTTTTAAAGAGATCTTTACTGAATGGCGGGCAGTTCCATATGTTCTGATCCGCCTGGCCGGACTTGGCATATTGATGGCTCTTCTTCTGTCGTTTCTGAACGTCGATCCGATCCTGAAGGGTGTACTGATTCTGATGGCTGCCATGCCGGCGGCTACCAATTCCACCATGCTTTGCACGATCTACGGCGGAAACCGCACCTTGTCCGCCAAACTGATCTTCCTGTCTACCGCTCTGTCCGCGGTTACGATCCCTTTATGGGCGGCGATTTATTTCAGATGATCAGGTAACCAAAGACCTATGTATCCTCTATTCCATGATACATAGAAAAATGCGAACAATTAATAAACCATGATTTGAAAAAGGCTATGATTTGAAAACGTCCTTGACTTAAAACCATCCCTGACTTGAAAACGTCCTTGACTTAAAACCATCCTTGACTTGAAAAGGTCCTTGACTTGAAAAGGAGCTGCCTTGGAAGACAGCTCCTTTTCTTTTACGGTAATTCCGCGATTTCTCTTATACCTTTATTATACCTTTATTCCAGATTCTCTGCGCATTCCTGAAGCAGGGTGATAATGGGAAGTCCCTGCGGGCAGGCGGCTTCGCACTGGCCGCACTGGATGCAGTCGCTGGCCTTGCCCTTTTCGCTGGTTGCGCGGGCATAGTCATTCTTTGCGCGGGCAATGGTATTGTATACCAGCTGCTGGTTTCTGACACTGAAGATCTCAGGGATCGGGATCGACATCGGGCAGCCGTCCGTGCAATAGTGGCAGGCGGTGCAGGCAATGGTCGGTACTGCTGCCATTGCTTCTTTCACTTTCTCAATGACCTTGTACTCATCTTCTGTGTACGGTTTGAAGTTTTTCATGAAGCTGATGTTGTCTTCCATCTGCTCCACATTGGACATTCCGGAAAGGACGGTGATGATGCCTTCAAGAGATGCCACATAACGGATCGCCCAGGATGCGGGGGATACGTCCGGATCGGCTGCCTTGAAGATCTCCTGTACTGCAGGGATCGGGTTTGCAAGCGCGCCGCCTTTGACCGGCTCCATGACGGTAACGGAAACGCCGTGCTTTCTGGCGACTTCCCAGCATTTGCGGGACTGGACCTGCTCACTGTCCCAGTCTGCATAGTTGAGCTGCAGCTGGATGAATTCAACGTCCGGATGCTCCGTCAGAAGCTCGTCAAGAAGTTCCGGATCCGCATGGAAGGAGAAACCCCAGTGCCGGATCAGCCCGGCTTCCTTCTGCTCCTTCACGAAATCCCAGATATGATACTTATTGTAGGTGTCAATATTGCCTCTTCCGATCGCGTGCAGAAGATAATAATCGAAATATCCCGCACCGGTCCTTTCAAGGCTGGTGAAGAGCTGCTGCTTTGCGTTCTCTTCGCTTGTGCTGACACGGGCGTTCAGCTTTGTCGCAAGCGTAAATTTATCCCGCGGATAACGGTCCACCAGCGCGGCTTTTGCGGCTTCTTCGGAGCGTCCGCCGTCATACACATACGCAGTATCAAAATAAGTTCCGCCTGCTTCGATGAAAAGATCGACCATCTTGCACACCTGCGGAATATCGATGGATACACCGTCTTCCAGCTTCGGAAGGCGCATCAGTCCAAAACCCAGTTTAAATACATCTTTTCCAAACCATTCAGCCATTTCTTTCCAACCTTTCTTCGTAGATGCTTCATCTGGTAATTCATGATCCTTTTCAGCAGTTCCGCTGCCGGAATATAACGTTCATGAACCAGACTGCTTTCAATTATTGTCTCACAAATAAAATGTTCCTGTCAAGTCTTCACATGCAGTTCCGCAGGCTCCGGCATTTTCCTCGTATATGGCTCCCGCAGGCTTCGGCGCTTACTCTTCATTCGCATCTCCCCACAAGATCCAATAATTCGTGCAGGTCCGATATGGAGTAATCGACCCGATAGCCTTCGGGAACCGGTTTCCTGTCCGGATTATACCAGCAGGTTTTTATCCCGGCGTTCATCCCGCCCCGGATATCGCTCGTCAATGAATCTCCGACGATGAGGATCTTCGA
>CADCQD010000245.1 GCA_902803485.1 uncultured Eubacteriales bacterium
CAGACTTCTGAAGAGCCCTCAACGGAAGAACCTGACACAGATGCTCCTGAGAGCGACTCCGAGCCGGAGACGGATGAAACTGAGCCTTCTGAGGACGAAGAGTCCGGCGGAGAAGACGCGGACGCCAAGGCTGCCGTACTGGATAATTACACGAATCCCTTCATGGTCGTCGGTACAGGCACGCTGAATGTGCGTGAACAGCCGGATGCTTCCTCCAAGATCATCGGTACCATCGATGAGTTCGGCGGCGGAGACATTCTTGAACAGAGCGGCGAATGGTTCAGGGTCACGACCGGAGGACTTACCGGATATGTCAACGGTTCATTTATCGCCGGTGCCCAGGATATCGCTGATCAGGCTGCGGAGCACGCGGTACAGCAGGTCCGCATCAACGCGGAGAACGGCGTGAATATCAGAAGCGCCGCAAGCACTGAGGCAGAGATCCTTCAGAAAGCGGACAATAAGTCTCTTTGGGAGTATGTCGGAGAAGAGGAAGGCTTCTACAAGATCAAGGTCGATGACAGCACAGAGGGTTATGTCAGTTCGGAATTCTCTGAAGTCGGCTGGTTCCTGAAGGAAGCAGCACCTTACTACGAAAATTAAGTTTTTGTGCTTGACAAGTAATCGATTTACAAGTATAATTCTTTGGTGCGTGCGCGAAAGGAAACTGAAGCGCGCGTGTAAAGGCAGGCGATATGATCATTTCGTTCAGCAGTTTGCTGCCGCTCAGTGAAAAATCGGAAAGCTTTGACATCCGGTACGAAGGAGATGTTCTTTCCGGTCATAAGGTCAGACGTTCTGATCTGTTTCCGCTGAAGGTTACGCATCACGAAGCGCATCAGATGGAGATCGCGGGAGAAGGGGAGATATTTTTAGAGTATCCCTGTGACCGGTGCCTTTCCCCTGTGGAAGTGCGGGTCCCTTTACAGATCCTGAGACGCTTTGATACAGAAACACTGCTTGACGAGGAACTGGAAAGCGTTCCGTTCGTTTTGGAAGAGAGCATTGACGCGGATCTTCTGATCACGGATGAAGCGATGACCGTGCTTCCGATGAAGGTTCTGTGCAAAGAGGATTGTAAAGGCATTTGTCCGAAATGCGGAGCCAACCTGAATGACGGACCCTGCAGCTGCGGCACTGAGGAGACACCCACCAGAATGGCGGAGCTTCTCCGTAAGCTGCAGATACCGGATAATTGATAGACTGGCTTTGGCCTAAAGAAGATAAGGGGGTGTACCGATGTCCATTTGTCCTAAGAATAAAAGTTCACGTGCAAGAAGAGACAGCCGCAGAGCGAACTGGAAAATGAGTTCTGTGAACCTTGTCAAATGCAGCCATTGCGGCGCATTGATGCTTCCGCACCGTGTATGCAAGGAATGCGGCTACTACAACAAAAAAGAGATCGTGAAAGTCGAAGCCTGAGTATTCAGGAACAGGAAGAGCCGCTTTTCGCGGCTCTTTCTGTTTATAAGCATTGTCTCTGGAGGTGAGTATGAATTGTACAGATGCCAACCGAATGATCATTCCGTTTCTGAAGGATCAGCTGAGCATCCACGATACCTGGCTTTTTCTGAAACACATCCGGGGATGCGATGCCTGCAGAGATGAGCTGGATCTGGAATCCATCATTCTTTCCGCTTCGGATCCGGATATGACAGATGCCGGCAGCTTTGATTTCAGCCATCATCTGGATGAACTGATCCTGAAAAAACAGCAGCGGATCCGGACATGCATGATTACGGATCTTTTAGACGTCTTTCTCTTACTGGTCATATTCACGGTCCTTCTGATCGGGATCTTCTGACCATATTATTTTTTTGACAGGAAACATTATGAGTGATTTTCTTCTTCTGATCGACGGATCAAGTCTTTTGACCACCCAGTATTACGGTAATCTTCCCCGGGAGATCCTGTTCGCGAAAACTCCCGAGGAAAAACAGCAGTATTATCATAAGATCATGAAAACATCCAAAGGCGTGTATACCAATGCCGTCTTTGGTTTTTTGCGTACGCTTTTCCGGATCCTCAGAGACCAGGATCCTGCTTATATAGCCGTGGCGTGGGATCTGACGAGGGACACTTTCCGGCGGGAGATCTGGCCGGATTATAAGGGAAACCGGACAGAGCTTCAGGAGCCTCTCCGGGAACAGTTTGACCTATGCCGGAAGGTGCTTTCGGAAATGCACGTACATCAGTTCATGGATCCAAAGTATGAAGCGGATGATTTCGTTGGTACCGCCGCGGCGCGCTTTGAAAAGGAGATCCCTGTCCGTATCCTGACAAAAGATAATGACTATCTGCAGCTCGTGACAGATAATACGCGGCTCTGGCTGATCCATTCCACTGCGGAAAAGACGGATGAATTATACAAAAAGTATCATCTGGACAGAAACGCGATGAATGTGCCTGACCGCGCATTTGAACTGACTCCGGAACTGGTGCTTTCTGAATTCGGCGTCACGCCGGAACATATTAATTCATTAAAAGGCCTGATGGGGGATTCATCCGACAATATTAAGGGAGTTCCCGGAGTGGGTCCGCAGACCGCGGTGCGGCTGATCCGCGAATATGGGACTGTGGACGCTTTGTATGACGCGCTTCGCGATATGGATAAGGAAAAAGAAGCGGCCATTAAGGCAGACTGGAAAAACCGGCTGGGAATTACCCGGTCTCCGCTGAATTTCCTCCTGAAAACGTCGGAGGAAGAACTGGTGGGAGAGCAGGCCGCAAGAATATCTGAAAAACTTGCGACCATTAAGAAAGATATCGATCTGGAGGGACTGACGCTTCAGGACCTTAAAACAGATCTGTATATGGACGGGGTCCGGAAGGTCCTTCTGGAACTGGAATTTGAATCTCTGAAGCCTGAGCTTTCGAAAGAGGAACAGAAGGAAGAAACTTCGGCAGTGTACGAAGTATCCGGTGATCCGGAGTATCTGGAAAAGACCGCGGCAGCGATGAAAAATGCCGCGGTCCTGGGCGTATGCTACTTCCCAGGCACCGGCCTCTCTGTCTGCGCAGATCCTTCCCGCGCAGTATTCTTCCCGGAAGAAGCTTTTATTACGCGGGAAACGCTGAAAAACACGATTATCATGCTTTTCTCCGGGAAATCGGCTGTTTATACGACGGAGGGCAAAAACATCCTGAAACTCGCGGATCTGACCGCCAGAGACGTTACTCTGTCCGCGTATCTCCTGGATCCTCTGCGCGCATCCTATCCCTATGATTATATTTCCATGGAGTATCTGGGGAAGCCCGTAAGCGACCGGACCGCGTACCTGGGAAAACTCACGCCTGAACAGGCGCTTTCAGAGGAACCGGAGCGTCTGAAGGAATTCATGTGTGTTAATGCGCTGACGGCTTTTTCCGCGGGACCTGTACTTGATGAAAAGCTGCGGGCTGCCGGAATGATGCCGCTTTATGAAGAGATCGAACTTCCCTGCATGGGCGTTCTGTCCCGGATGGAGGATGCGGGGATCCTGGTAAAAAGCGAAGAGCTGAAAGCATACGGAGATCTTCTGAAGGAAGGCATCGACCGTCTGGAGAAGGAGATCTTTGACCTTTCCGGCGAGACCTTCAATATCAATTCACCGAAGCAGCTGGGTACAGTACTTTTTGAGAAACTGAAGCTGCCTTACGGTAAGAAAACCAAAAGCGGTTATTCCACAAACGCGGATATTCTGGAAAAGCTTGCACCGGACTATCCTGTGGTGAAAAGCATCCTGGAATACCGTACGCTGACAAAGCTTCGCTCCACTTACGCGGAAGGACTCAGAGCATTTATTTCAGATGACGGAAGGATCCACGGCACTTTTAACCAGACCATTACAGCTACGGGAAGGCTGTCTTCCACGAATCCGAATCTTCAGAATATTCCGGTAAGACTGGAACTGGGAAGCCGGATCCGGAAACTGTTCGTGCCGGCGGATGGCTGTGTATTCATCGATGCGGATTATTCCCAGATCGAGCTGCGGATCCGTGCGCACCTTTCCGGTGATGAGAATCTGATCCGGTCCTACAGTGAATCCCGGGATATTCACGCGATCACGGCGTCCCAGGTCTTCCACGTGCCGCTTTCCGAGGTTACACCCCTCATGAGAAGAAACGCGAAAGCTGTCAATTTCGGCATCGTATACGGTATATCCGCATTTTCTCTGAGTGAAGATCTCAGTATTACGCGGGAAGAAGCAAAGGAGTATATGCGAAGATATTTCGAAGCATATCCCGGAATCGAAACGTACCTGAACAACTGTGTAAAGGAAGCCCAGGAAAACGGTTATGTGCGGACGATGTACGGAAGGATCCGGCCGATCCCGGAACTGAAGTCCTCGAATTTCAATCTGCGTTCTTTTGGAGAACGTGTCGCAATGAACTCACCCATTCAGGGTTCTGCTGCGGATATTATGAAGATCGCGATGATCCGCGTGGAAAACCGGCTCAGAGCGGAGGGGCTTCGTACACGGATCGTCCTGCAGGTACATGATGAGCTTCTCGCGGAAGCACCGTTTGAGGAAGCGGACAGGGTCCAGGAGATACTGACGGAAGAAATGGAACATGCCGCGGAACTCAAGGTAAAGCTTGAAGTGGAGGCAAAGAGAGGGGCCAGCTGGTATGACGCAAAGTAAGACCATTGGCATAACCGGGGGTGTGGGCGCTGGAAAATCCACAGTGCTGGATTATATCAGTAGCAGATATAAAGTGCGGATCATCGGCGCTGATGACGTAGGCAGAGAGCTGATGGAACCCGGCCGCGCGGTTTATAATGCGCTGAAAGCATATTACGGGGAAAAGATCCTGCTGGATGACGG
>CADCQD010000246.1 GCA_902803485.1 uncultured Eubacteriales bacterium
CACAGCAGACAGATCCTTCCGTTCCTACGGCATCTGTTGAGCCGACACAATCGATATCGCCTCCGACGCCTGAGGGACCGGAAGAATCTACAGATCCCACGCAGACTTCGGAAGACCCGGCGGAAACCCCGGAAACACCGACAGATCCTACGGATCAGACGGATCCTCCGGAGGAATCTCCCGGAACTCCGGACCCTCCGGAGAATCCGGAATCTCCGGAAGGATAATGCAGGAATACCGGCACTAAATGCCGGAGAATGGAGAGAGTATGGTAGAAAAGACCGTAAAACTGGTGAATCCGACTGGATTGAGCCTGCATCCTGCAGGACTTCTCTGCCGTGAGGCAATGGCATTCAGATCCAGCGTGCATTTCAGATTCGGAAATGTGGAAGGAAACGCGAAGAGCGTATTAAGTGTTTTAGGCGCGGACGTACGTTCCGGTGATGAAATTACATTGGTCTGCGAAGGCGCTGATGAGGAAGAAGCGCTGAAACGTATCGTGGATCTGATCGAGGGCGGACTGGGTGAATAATCAGACTGTGGACGTGCTCATCCCGGTATATCAGCCGGACAAAGACTTTTTGAATCTGATCCATGATCTCAAAAAGCAGTCTGTGCCGCCGGGAAAGATCATATTGATGCATACCATACCGGAAAGCGGATATGACAGCTTCCCGGATCTTTCGGCATTCAGGGATATCGAAGTCTGTGACGTTTTGAAATCCGATTTTGACCATGCCGGGACCCGGGACGAGGGAATGCGCTGTTCGGAAGCTGACTATGTGCTGCTTTTGACGCAGGACGTGATCCTGTATGATCATTTCCTGATTGAAAATCTGCTTCGGGGGATCCGCACGGAAGGCGCCGCGTCCTGTTACGGAAGGCAGCTTCCGAGACATGACTGCAGCACCCTTGAGGCAAAGGTCAGAGAGTTTAATTATCCTGCGGAATCCCGGATACAATCCCGGGAAACCCTGGACGATCTTGGGATCAAGACCTATTTCAGCCCGGACGTCTGCTGCATGTATGACCGGAAGGTCTATCTTCAGCTGGGCGGTTTTGACAGTCCCGCGATCTTTAATGAGGACATGGTCTTTGCCTGGAAGCTGATCGAACACGGGTACAGGATCGTTTACAGGGCGGACGCGGTCGTTTATCATTCGCACAATTACAGCGGAAAAGAACAGCTCAGGCGGAATTTTGATCTGGCGGTCTCTCAGGCGGATCACCCGGAGGTATTCAGCCGGGTCTCTTCTGAGAAGGAGGGGATCCGGATGGTCCGGGAAACCGCTGCAGAGATCCTGAGATCCGGAAAGTTCTGGCTGCTGTTTTCGCTCTTTTATCAGAGTTTTATGAAATATTCGGGTTATTTTCTCGGAAAACGTTACCGTAAACTCCCGGAAAAGCTTGTGATGAAGCTGACGATGAACCGGGATTACTGGAGGAAAAAGAATGGGACAGATCAAAGTTACTAAATGCGGCATCCAGGGGTTGTACGTGGTTGAACCGACGGTACACAGGGATGCGCGCGGTTATTTTGTGGAGACGTATAATGCCAATGATATGAAGGAAGCGGGGCTTGGAATGGAGTTTGTCCAGGACAATCAGAGCAAGTCCGTGAAAGGCGTGCTCCGCGGCCTGCATTTCCAGAAACAGTTTCCGCAGGGGAAACTCGTGCGCGTTCTTGAAGGCAGGGTTTTTGACGTGGCGGTGGATCTGAGAAAAGATTCTCCGACCTTCGGACAGTGGTACGGCGTGGAGCTGTCAGATGAGAATATGAAGCAATTCTACATTTCCGAAGGTTTCGCGCACGGATTTTACGTGATGAGCGATACCGCGGTCTTTGCCTATAAGTGCACGGATTTCTACCATCCCGGAGATGAAGGCGGTATCCTCTGGAATGATCCCGAGATCAACATCAGCTGGCCGGTCCCGGAAGGCGAGACCCCTCTGGTTTCCGAAAAAGACGCGAAGCAGCCGCTGTTAAAAGATACGTTCAGATTTTAAGCAGGGTAGTCTATGACGAATATTCAAGTAAAGAAGGTCTCGAAATACATTCTCTGGACCTATCTGGTCGTTGTCTGCCTTTTTACGATCGGGGCATATGACAAGCTGTTCATGAAGACGGAAAGCGGCGTCAGCAGGCTCGTGTTTTATCTGCCTTTCGTGGCGCTTGCCGGCGGGCTTCTGTTTTTCTATACCCGCCTTCTTCAGAAGAACGGAGAGAAGGGCAGAAGGGTCATCGGCGCCGGATTCTTTGAAACCATCCATAAGTACCGCTTTCTTATCGAACAGCTGGTTACCAGGGACTTTAAGATCAAATACAAACGGTCGGTACTGGGCGTCTTCTGGAGCTTTCTGAATCCGCTCCTGATGATGATCGTGCAGTATATCGTATTCAGCCATTTGCTGAATATCCGGGGAGGCGTGGCGCATTACGCGATCTACCTTCTGTGCGGTATTGTCATGTGGAACGGCTTTAACGACTGTTCCATGCAGTCCATGCGGTCCATCACCGGGAATTCCGCGCTGATCACAAAAGTTTATGTGCCGAAATATATTTATCCGGTGACCAAGGTCTTTTCGGCGTCGGTGAACGTGCTGCTTTCCATGATCCCGCTGCTTCTGGTGACGCTGGTATACGGCCTGTTCTCAACGCCCAGGCTTTTCCTGAAACCGTCTGTGTTCCTGCTTCCCTTCGGGCTTTTGTTCCTGCTGGTGTTCTGCATCGGCATGGGGTTCCTTTTGTCGAGCCTGATGGTGTTCTTCCATGACATCGAGTTTCTGTGGACAGTGCTTTCCACTGCGTGGATGTACGCGACGCCCATCATTTACAGTCTTTCGATGTTTGAAGGCAAAGAGGGAGTACAGTGGATCGTTACTCTGATGAAGTTCAATCCGCTGTATCACTATATTTCTTTTGTTCGAACGATCATCCTGGAAGGGACTTCGCCCGCGTTTTCGGAATATCTGATCTGCGCGGCGTTTTCCGCCGCCATGTTTGCCATCGGCATCACGGTCTTCAAAAAGTGCCAGGATAAATTTATATTATATTTATAACAGAGGTTTTCAGGCTATGGCAGAAGAGAAAAATGAGGTCAAACTCCGCATCCGGGACGTATCCATGCGTTTCCGTATGGAGGAAGACCGGGCCGGTTCGCTGAAGGAAACATTTACAAAAATGTTTACAAAGGGCCTGAAATTCAGAGAGTTTTACGCGCTGCATGACGTCAGCTTTGACGTGTACAAGGGTGACGTCCTGGGCATCATCGGAAGAAACGGCGCGGGAAAAAGCACGATCCTGAAGATCATATCCGGCATCATGAAGCCCACAAAGGGCAGTGTGGAGCGTTACGGGAATATCGTACCGATGCTGGAGCTGGGGTCCGGTTTTGATATGGATCTGAGCGGCCGGGAGAATATTTTCCTGAACGGCGCGATCCTCGGATATGATAAGCAGTTTCTGAAAAACAAGTACAATGAGATCGTGGAGTTTTCAGAGCTTCACGAGTTTATCGAAATGCCGCTGAGGAATTATTCCTCCGGAATGATCATGCGCCTCGCGTTTTCCATCGCGACAGTGGTGGAACCGGAGATCCTGATCGTGGATGAGATCCTGGCGGTGGGAGATGAGAATTTCCAGAAGAAGAGCCGCGCGCGTATGATGGAACTGATGAGCGGCGGTACTACAGTGCTGTTTGTTTCCCATGATATGAACCAGATCCGTGAAATGTGCAACCGGGTGGTCTGGCTGGACGGCGGAACGGTCCGGCTCCAGGGCCCGACGGAAATCATCTGTGACAGGTACAGAATATGAAAAAGGCTACGGTAGTGATCCCGAACTGGAACGGCATGGCTTTTCTGAAAGCCTGTCTGGATTCGCTGATGGTCCAGGATACGGATGACTTTGATATTCTGATGATCGATAACGCGTCTGAAGATGAAAGCGTGGAGTTTGTCCGGGCGGAATATCCTTCGGTACGCGTAGACGTCATGCCGGAAAACCTGGGCTTTTCCGGAGGTGTAAATGAAGGGATCCTGCGTTCGGAAACGCCGTACGTGATCCTGTTAAATAACGATACGGAATGCGCGCCCGGTTTCGTGAGGGCGCTCATTCAGGCCGCGGACCGGAGTGAGCGGATCTTTTCCGTCAGCGCCCGGATGGTCAATTTCCATGACCGCAGGCTGATGGATGACGCCGGAGATCTTTATACGGTACTGGGCTGGGGGGCGCAGAGGGGCGTCGGGCAGCCGGTTACGGATCCCCGGTATCAGAAGCCGAAGCAGGTATTTTCTGCCTGCGGCGGGGCGGCGCTTTACAGAAAACGGATCTTTGATGAGATCGGGCTTTTTGATACGGATCATTTCGCGTATCTGGAAGATATCGACGTGGGCTACCGCGCCAGGATCTACGGTTATCAGAATGTGTATGAGCCGGAGGCCTGGGTCTATCATGTAGGATCCGGTACCAGCGGTTCGAAATACAACGCGTTTAAGGTACGGCTGTCCTCCAGGAACACCCAGTATCTGGTCTGGAAAAACATGCCGCGCCTGCAGCGGATCGTGAATGCGCCGTTTCTTGCGGCAGGGCGCGCGGTCAAACGGAGGTTTTTCAGAAAACTCGGTTTTTCCGGCGCGTATAATGAAGGAATACAGGAAGCGAAGGAGAATCGCGGAAATCTGAAGATCGTGCCGTTCCGGGTTTCTCATCTGCCGAATTATCTGAAAATCGAAGCGTCACTCATTGGCAATACTTTTGTCTACGCCGCGGAGTTTTTCAGAAGGCATCTTCCGGGGAGGAAACAAGGTGATCAGGGATAATCAGCATAAAATCAATATACTCCGGGTGATCCTGGATCTGATAACGATCGTTGCGGCATATTTCCTGACGATGCTGCTGTTTTTCCACATTCTGCCGGCGGATTCTCTTTTAGGCGGCGAGTTTTCCCTGCAGGCGACCCACGCGCAGTACGTGATGGCGATCCTTTACATCGCTCCGCTGCACCTGGTGGTCTACTGGATCAGCCGCCTGTACCGGTATATGCGCGTGACCGGGCGGAGGCATGAAGCTTTTGTGATCCTGATGGACGATCTGGTCTCCATGCTGATCATTATCATGATCATTTACCTGTTCAGACTGTATTCTCTGCAGTTCTCCCGTGTATTCCTGATGGAATTCGGCGTGATCAACACCATCGCCATGATCTTCCAGAGGAACATGATGCGCCTTGTGGTGATCTCCTTCCGGAAAAAAGGTTACAATCAGAGGTCTGTGCTTCTGGTGGGGCAGAGCAAAGGCGCGGACGGATATCTGGAACGGGTCCGCAGAAATCCCCAGTGGGGGTATGAGATCTACGGGATCCTGGACAACAGCCTGGAAAAAGGCACGGAGTATAACGGAATTCCTGTACTCGGGAACGTCAGCGACCTTGAAAAGATCCTCGCCGGAAACGAAGTGGATGAAGTGATGGTAACGCTTCAGCTTCGTGAATACGAATTGCTTTCGCAGGTGGTATCCGTCAGTGAAAAGGCCGGGATCCAGACGAAATTCGTACCGGATTACGGGAACCTGATATCCGCGCATCCCTATACGGAAGACCTGGTGGGGCTTCCCGTGATCTATGTGAGAAACGTTCCTCTGGAGGAACCCTTTAATTCATTTATTAAGAGAACGATGGATTTTGCCGGAAGCCTTCTGGCGCTCCTGGTATTCTCTCCGGTGATGCTGGCCACTGCCATCGCTGTGAAGTTTTCTTCTCCCGGCCCGGTGATCTTCCGTCAGGAACGCGTCGGCCTGCATAATAAGAACTTTGTCATGTACAAGTTCCGTTCCATGGGCGTTCAGAAGAAGGAAGCAGAGGCGAAGGGATGGACAACGAAAAACGACCCCCGGGTGACCGGTGTGGGAAAGATCATCCGCAAGACCAGCATTGATGAACTTCCTCAGCTTTTTAATGTGCTGAAGGGAGACATGAGCCTGGTGGGTCCCCGTCCGGAACGTCCGCAGTTCGTGGAGCAGTTCCGGGAAGAGATCCCTCGCTATATGGTCAAGCACCAGGTCCGGCCCGGTATGACCGGCTGGGCGCAGGTCAACGGCCTCAGAGGGGATACTTCCATAGAGGACCGGATCGATCATGATATATATTATATTGAAAACTGGACCTTCGGGATGGATCTGGAGATCCTGTTCCTGACGGTATTCAAGGGATTTGTAAATCACAACGCATATTAAACTTTATATACTGCAGCATGCGGATCTGAAGATATCCGTGAAAAGATCTTGTGAGGAATTGAAATGGCGAAAACATTGTCAAAAAGAGAACTGGAAAGACGGGAAGAACTGAAGCTGAGCCGGCGCAGAAAGAGCGTGCTGATCGTGATGAGCGAGGTCGCGCTCTGCCTGATCCTTGCCATTACCTGCTACGGGATGTCTGTCCTGAACTCTTATGCATATGAAGAACTGAACCCGTCGATCTATAAGGAGACCCCTCCGATGGAAGCCGAAAAGGAGAGGCAGACCGTGGTACCCCAGACCAGTGTGGTAGAGCATACCAACGCGAGCGGGGAAGTGATCGCTACGGAAACGGTGGAGGTGCCGCAGGAGATCCGCAGCGGTTCCGGCTACAGGAACATCCTTGTCCTGGGTACGGACGCGCGATCCCAGTATTCCTTTGATGACAGCAACGGCATCAATACGGACGTAATGATCATTGTCAGTATCAACAATGAGACGGGAGACATCAAAATGGTCTCGATCCTCCGGGATACGATCATGAAGATGGAAGAGGGTACCGGCGCGCTGGCTTATGACAAGGCAAATGCGCAGTTCTCTATTTCCGGTATTTCGGACACCGTCTCCATGATCAACCGGAACCTGGGCCTGGACATTGACGAGTACGTGATCGTCAACTGGTATGGTGTGGCCATGGCCGTCAACCAGCTGGGCGGTATCGAACTGACGATCCCGAACGAAAAGATCCTGACGTATTTCAACAGCTATCTGGATTTCACCAACCAGGCTACCGGTCTCTGGGCGCCGGAACTGCACGCGCCCGGCACCTACGTCATGACGGGCACACAGGTCGTTGCCTTCTGCCGGATCCGTTACGGCGGTTATAATGACCAGGGCAGAACGGATAATCAGCGGGAAGCCATCGGAAAGATCTTTGAAAGAGCAAAGCTTCTGCTTTCTCAGGGACAGATCAATACGCTGCTGGACGTGGCTCAGACCGCGCTTGGCAATGTGAAGACCAATCTGAAGCTTTCAGAAGTCCTGTACATGGCGACGGAGCTGTCCAGCTATAATATGGCAGGCTCCACGTCCTTCCCGCAGTCCTATACCACGGCAACCTATGTAGGCAGCTACATGGACAAATACGGGATCCAGGATCCTTTGGTCGCGAATGATTTTGAAGGCGAAGTCCGCCAGCTGCACGCGTTCCTGTTTAATGACAACAATTACCAGTGCAGTGATTTTGTGAAAAACATCAGCTATCAGATGATGCTGGACAGGACCGGCCAGTAACGTGCTGACCCTTTGAGGATGATATGGCAAGAGTTTTATCGGAACAGGAGAAAGAAGAGCAGGCGGAACGCGCCGTCAGAAAACGCAGAAGAAGCGTCCTCTTTGTCATGTGCGAGATCGTGCTTCTCCTGGCGCTCTGCATCGCCTGCTATGGCGTAACAGTTCTGAATTCGTACGCTTTTGAAGAACTGGATCCTACGATCTATAAGGAAACCACGATGGAGATCTCAAGAGAGACTCAGACTCAGCCTTCAGAAACGGAAACACAGACGGAAGCGCGCACGAACGAGAGCGGAGAAGTGATCCTTCCGGAGGAGACCGAGCCCCCGCAGGAGATCATCCCCTCAGGCTCCGGTTACCGCAATATCCTGATCCTTGGCACCGACGCGCGTTCCCAGTTTTCTTTTGACCAGGGGATCAACACGGACGTGATGATCATCGCGAGCATCAATAACGCCACCGGGGATATCAAACTGGTTTCCATTTACCGGGACACGATCCTCAGGATGGAGGATGGAAGCGGCGCGTCCAGATACAATAAAGCAAATAACCAGTTTGCGGTTTCCGGCATTTCGGATACGGTCTCCATGATCAACCGGAATCTCGGCCTGGATATCGGAGAGTATGTGATCGTGAACTGGTACGGTGTCGCGATGGTGGTCAACCAGCTGGGCGGCATCGAGCTGACGATCCCCAATCAGACGATCCTGACCTATTTCAACAGCTATCTGGATTTTACGAACCAGGCGACGGGACTGTGGTCGCCGCCTCTTCAGGCGCCCGGCACATATCTTATGAGCGGCACGCAGGTCGTGGCCTTCTGCCGTATCCGCCACGGCGGATATAATGATACCGGAAGGACAGCGAACCAGCGGGAAGCCATCGGGAAGATCTTCCAGCGGGCAAAGCAGCTGCTTGCGGAAGGACAGCTGAATACGCTTCTGGAAGCGGCTCAGACAGCCCTTGGCAATGTGCGGACGAATCTCAGGCTTTCGGACGTGCTTCTGATGGCGATGCAGCTCTCCGGTTACAACATTGCCGGGACGTCCTCCTTCCCTCAGTCCTATTCCACGGCCCAGTATCTGGGACACTATCCGAAAAAGTACGGGATCCAGTATCCTCTGGTCGCGAATGACTTTGAAGGCGAGGTGCGCCAGCTGCACGCGTTCCTGTTCGATGATCCGAATTACCAGTGCAGCGACTTTGTCCGGGGCGTGAGCTATGAGATGTATCTGGACAGGACAGGCCAGTAAAAACGGATACGCGCGGAGAACGGCCGCCGGAACGAAGGTCATGAAATAAACAAATGAATATCACGAATTTATAATATCTCCAACACAAATTAAACACAATTTGGAACTATATTACAGCCATACAAAGAAAATAAGAACGGTCTTGACCGTTCAGAAATAATCAGGAGGCTGTTATGAACGAGTATAACACTGAGAGTAATGAGATCAGAAGTGATCAGACGAACGATGTATATGAAGATCCGTTTATGAATTCTTCATATACGAATACAGGGTATACCGGACCCGGCCAGACGCATTATGAAGAACCGGCGCGGAAAAAGAGAAGCGGACTGAAGATCGCGCTCTGCATGCTTCTTTCGGCAGTCCTGATCGGTACGGCGGTATATACCGCCATCGTGATGGGCAGGACGAGGATCGCGGGAACCAGTACCGCGGATCACATCCAGAGCACCAAGTCGTCCAGCGTACTTCTGGAAACACCTACCCGCGCGGCAAATACCGCGTCAGTATCCAGAGGCCTGACCACGGTGGATGATGAGATCGAATCCATCACCCAGAACGCTTCGGCGGAAGCCATTGACGTCGCGGACCTGGTGGAAGAAGTCATGCCCTGTGTCGTATCCGTTACGGATAATCTGAAGGTGACCACGAACCCGAGCTACAATCCTTTCAGCTTTTTCTTCGGTGGATACGGCCAGCAGAACGAGCCTACGACAGAGGAGCATCCGGCCAGCGGTTCCGGCATCATCATCGGACAGAGCGATACGGAACTTCTGATCGTAACCAATAACCATGTAGTTGATAATTCCGGAAACTTTACGACTTATACCGTGGAATCCACCGGCGTATCCGTGGTATTCTGCGACGGCACCACAGCAGACGTCACCATTAAGGGCACAGACAGTGAAAGAGACCTGGCAGTCCTTTCCGTTGATCTGAATTCGATCCCCGAAGAGACCCGGGACCAGATCCGCATCGCGGTCGTGGGCAGCTCAGATAAGATCCGTGTAGGTAATTCCGTGATCGCCATCGGCAACGCCCTCGGCTACGGACAGTCTGTTACTTTAGGTATCATCAGCGCCAAAGAGCGGAAGGTGACCTTCTCGGACGGTTCCGAACAGCAGCTGCTGCAGACAGACGCGGCCATCAACCCCGGTAACTCCGGCGGCGGCCTGTTCAACATGAACGGCGAACTGATCGGCATCAATTCAGCCAAGTATTCCAATACGGATGTGGAAGGCATGGGCTTCGCGATCCCGCTTTCAGACGTATCGGATATTATCGAAAACCTGATGAATAAAGAGACCATTCCTCAGGAAGACCAGGGTTATGTGGGCATCAACGGCGAGACGATCCCGGACACCTACATCAAGAACTACGGTTATCCCAGCGGCGTGTCTGTAACGCGGATCGCGGAAGACAGTCCTGCGGAGAAAGCCGGCCTTCAGATCTACGATATCATCACTGCGGTGAATGATAAGAAGGTCAGCTCGATGTCCGAACTGAAGTCTGAGATCAACAGCTACCGCGCAGGAGAGACCATCACACTTTCCGTTTCCAGACCTGACGGCAGAAGTTTTAAGGAAATGACCATCGACGTGACGCTGGTGCGTTATGATGATCTGAAAGACTAAGACGTCCGCCCCGGGACAGGGGAAGATTCTTATTGACAGTGCCGTGAAAAATGAATATAATTTCTGATGTATTGCTGAAGCTTTTTACGGAATGGTATAAAGATGAAACAGGACATCCGAAATGAATCGAATGCGCTCCGATCTTCTTTCGGGGCGCATTTTTCCATGCGGCACGCGGAGCTTCTTAAGGAGCTTACGGAGGATCTGGCCCTGTGGTTTGGAGAGAATGCAAGGAGCATGCCGTGGCGGGAGGATCCCACCATGTACCATACATGGGTATCGGAGATCATGCTGCAGCAGACCCGGGTGGAGACCGTGATCCCTTATTATCTGCGTTTTATGGAGGCGCTTCCGGATACGAAGGCGCTGGCTTCCTGTCCGGATGACCGCCTGATGAAGCTGTGGGAGGGCCTGGGATACTATTCCCGGGTACGGAACCTGAAACGTGCGGCCGGCATGGTCGAAGAAGAATACGGAGGCCGGATCCCGGAAACCAGAAACGAACTGATGAAGCTTCCGGGAATCGGGGAATACACAGCCGGCGCGATCCTTTCCATCAGCTGTGAACAGCCGGAGCCTCTGGTGGACGGCAATGTGCTGCGTGTGCTTGCAAGGCTTACGGGAGACGGATCGGATATATCGAAGGACAGTACAAAACGGAAATACTACGGGTATCTCCGTGATGTGCTGGCAGAAACTTCCGGAAGGATCAGCCCCCGGATCTTTAACCAGTCTCTGATGGAGCTGGGCGCCCTGGTATGTATCCCGAACGGGGAACCGAAATGCGGGGAGTGTCCGGCAAAGGAC
>CADCQD010000247.1 GCA_902803485.1 uncultured Eubacteriales bacterium
AAATCCCCGGGGCGAATCGATCAAAATACTTGCTTTTTACCCCCGGGGATAATATGAATTACGGCGTGCAGGGGGAACTTCAGATTGAACCCCAAAACCTAATTACTCGAATGTCCTTGACAAAGGGAGGGGTTCACATCGTGTTCAAACTTAAATTCGTATCCTTGACAAAGGGAGTGGTCCAATTCATTGAAAAAGGACTGCGGCACTTTTTAATGCAGCAGTCCAGTGCAGTAGTTCAGTGCAGCAGTCCAGTGCGGCAGTTCTCAGCTTAAGATATATCCCGTAATGCTGAATTAAATAATGTCTTCCATCGTGGTTTTTAGTGGCTTCAGCCCCAGATGCCGGTAGAAGGCGTCTGCAGGCGCGTTCAGTTCCCACACATTCAGAGTGATCCGGTAGAAGCCCGTGTTTTTCGCCCAGGCTCTGACATATTCATACAGCTTTGTGCCGATGTGCGCGCCGCGGCGCGTCTCATCTACACATAGGTCGTCAATATACAGAGACTTCATGGGACGGAGATTGCCCCCGCCTGTCTCTTCAATCATACAGAAACAGTAGCCGGGGATCTGCCCGTCATCCTCTTCATACACAAAAACCGGACGGCTCTCATCTTGAAGCAGTTCAGCCAGTTCATCGTCGGTATACTTTTTCATACCATGGATAAAAATGTCCGGCCGGCCGTCCGCATGGACGTCGTTGACCTGGAACAGGAGATGGTCGAGGGCAGGAATATCCCGAAAGTCCGCGCGTCTGATCCTCATGAACCGGCTCCTTTACGCAACGGAAATGATTCCGGCAAACTGATACCCTGCATCTGTGATCACAGCTTTCAGCTCTTCTTCAGGAATCGCTTCCTTCGCTGTGATGACGGTTTCCTTCTTTTCAAAGCTGGATTCGACCTTCTTTACTTTAAAAGCTTTTTTGATGGCTTCATTCACATGCTTTTCGCAGTTGTTGCACATCATATCAGAAACACCGATAGTCATAGTTACCATAGATCCAACCTCCTGGTTTTGTTTGCTGTTATTGGCAGCCGTTTTCCCGAAATCATCATAAGTTCATCTCATTATAACTGTTGATCTGTTTGAAATCAAGAGCCTGCTGCGGCTTCTACGCTGCAGCAGGCTCTTTCTCAGCTATAGGATGTTTTCGGCCGCATCTTTATCCCTGCAAGGAGTTTTCGGCCGCGCCTTTATCTCTGTAAGATGTCTGCGACCGCGCCTTTATCCCTGCAAGGTGTTTTCGGCCGCGCCTTTATCCCTATAGGATGTCTGCGGCCGCTGATTTATGCCCGCGCGGCGCGCATGGCATTCAGTACCGCGATCACCATGACGCCTACGTCCGCGAAGATGGCCATCCACATGTTGGCATAGCCGAAGGCTCCGAGGATCAGTACCAGGAACTTTACGGTGAGTGCAAGGACGATGTTCTGGCGGACGATGCGGAGGGTCCGCTGCGCGATCTGCTTTGCCCGGTCGATCTTGCGGATGTCATCGTCCATCAGGACGATGTCCGCGGCTTCAATGGCGGCGTCGGAGCCCAGGGCGCCCATGGCGATGCCTACGTCGGAGCGTACCAGAACGGGCGCGTCATTGACGCCGTCACCGACAAAGGCCAGAGGGCTTCCTCCTTTTTCAATGAGCTGCTCTACGTGCGCTACTTTATCCGCCGGGAGGAGTTCCGCGAAATACGTGTCGATCTTCAGCTTCTTTGCGATCTCGCGGGCGGATTCGTGCCGGTCACCGGTGAGCATCACGGTCCGGATGCCGGCCTTCTTCAGATCGGAGATGACGGTTTCGGCGCCTTCCTTCACCCCATCAGAGAGGAGCAGCGCGCCCAGGTATCTGCCTTCTTTTTCCACATATACTACGGTGCCGGCTTCCGGAAATTCCGGAACTGCCAGGCCGTGTTCTTCCATGAGTGAGATATTTCCCGCATAGCAGGTGCTGCCGGAGATCTTCGCGCGGAGCCCTTTTCCGTGGATCGCTTCGGAATCCTCCACCTGCTCCGGCTGGATCTTCCCGGAATACGCGGTGCGGATGGCCGCGGCGATGGGATGGTCGGAATAGTATTCTGTACCGGCCGCGGTTTCCAGAAGTTCTGCCTCGGAGACGCCTTCTTCGGGTACCGTACGAAGGACGCGGAAGGTGCCTTCCGTCAATGTACCGGTCTTATCAAAAACAAGGGTCCTGACATTGGAAAGCATCTCCAGATAATTGGAGCCTTTGACCAGGACGCCGATCCTGGAGGAGGCGCCGATGCCTGCGAAGAATCCTAAAGGCACGGAGATGACCAGCGCGCAGGGGCAGGAGATGACCAGGAACGTGCATGCCCTGCGGATCCATTCGGAGAATCCCTCATGGAGAAGGAGGGGCGGAACCACGGCAAGGAGTACGGCCAGGATCGTGACCACCGGGGTGTAGACCCGCGCGAAACGGGTGATAAAGCTTTCTGTTTTTGCCTTTCTTTCTTCCGCGTTTTCAGCCAGTTCAAGGATACGTTTTACTGTAGAGTCCGCATATTCCTTTGTGACCTTCACCTGCAGCGTGCCTGTGGTATTGATGCAGCCGCTGATGACTTCATCCCCGGTCCCTACATGGCGGAGCCTGGATTCGCCGGTGAGAGAGGAGGTGTCCAGATCGGAGCCGCCCATCATGACCACGCCGTCCAGAGGGATACGCTCTCCGGGTTTTACGGTGATCACGTCGCCGGGATGGACCTCTTCCGGCGCCACTTCCTTCAGTACGCCGTCCACGATCACATTGGCGTATTCCGGACTGATATCCATCATTTCCGTTATGGAATCCCGGCTCTGGTCCACGGCGTAATCCTCGAACAGCTCGCCCAGCTTGAACAGGATCATGACGGCTGCGCCTTCCATGTTCTCACCGATGGCAAAGGCGCCGACGGTGGCAATCATCATCAGAAAATCTTCATCGAAGATCTCTCCGTGGAAGATATTTTCGATCGCCTCCAGCACGATGTCATAACCTGCGATGAGATAGGGCACGAGCCACGGCAGGAAGCTGTACCATTTGCCATCCAGCGGCGCCAGCACGCCGAAGGCTTTCAGCGCGATCAGCGCGCCGAACAGTACGAAGGCCAGGATCAGCCGGATCACCGTACTTTTGTGTTCAGACTCCATCAGGTTTTTCATTGTTCTCTTTTCCTCCTTATGACCGGCCCTGCCGCGGACGTCTGCCTTTCGCCGGCAGCTGATGCCTGGTACCGCATGTTCTCCACTCAATGTGGCAGCCTGCGCCTTTCACGGACGGACCGGTGATATATTGGTTATTCTTCGATATGTTCTCTGCCCATGCTGATGATGGTCCTTACATGGTCATCATCCAGGGAGTAGAAGATCTGTTTTCCGTCCCTTCTCGACTTTACCAGCCGTGCCTGCTTCAGGACCTTCAGCTGGTGCGAAATGGCGGACTGCGTCATCTGAAGCGTGTCCGAAAGCCCGAATACGCTGTATTCTTCCTGTTCGAAAAGGGCGTACAGGATCCGGAGCCGTGTGGAATCTCCGAATACTTTAAACAGATCCGCAAGCTCGTAGAGTTCCTCTTCCAGTTTCATAGATGCTCCTTTTTGCTGTAGATATCAGTATGCTGAAAATAATGTAACAGCTGCGATGAACAAGCGCCGGAAGGCCGGCGGCGGGCAGGTCCCGCACATCTTCAGGTCCTTCAAACATATGAGCATTTGTTCATATGTTCAATATATGCTTCTGCTTTCTATTTGTCAATAGTTTTTTTCATTTTCAGGGTCATCAAATTTTTCATTTCGGGTCATCAAATTTTCAAACTTTCCTTAGTGACAAAAAATAGAAAGTATATTATAATGCAGATAATTAAGGGCGGATTGTGCCGCGAAGTAATTAAGGAGGTCACGATGGGATTATTTGATAAAATCAAAGGTCAGCTTGCAAGTGTTGTAGAATGGCCGGATATGGATGATTCGTCCATCTTCTACAAATGGAATAATGATGAACTGAAGAAGGGCAGCCGCCTGATCATCCGTCCGGGTCAGGACGCGATCTTCCTTTATCAGGGCAAGATCGAAGGTATTTTCACGGAAGACGGCGACTATGATATCGAAAGCCGGATCATTCCTTTCCTGAGCACACTGGCCGGCTTTAAGTTCGGCTTTAACAGCGGACTCCGCGCAGAGGTGCTTTTTGTCAATACCCGTGAGTTCACTGTGAACTGGGGAACGCAGAACGCGATCAACCTTCCGGTCGCGAACCTTCCGGGCGGTATGCCCATCCGCGCGTTCGGCACCTTCAACTGCAAGGTTTCGGATTATACCGCGCTGATCGAGAATGTCGCAGGTGTAAAGAGCAGGTATACGATCGATGACGTGCGCCAGCGTCTGATTTCCGTAACGGATCAGTACCTGATGAAGTATATCGTTCAGGACGGCAAGGATATGTTCAATATCCAGGCCAATGCGGACGAGATCGGTGAAGACGTGGCGAAAGCCATTAACGGCAAGCTTGATGATATCGGCATGACCTGTACCAGCTTCCAGATCCAGAGCGTTTCTTATCCGGACAATGTACGGGAAATGCAGGAGAAGGCAGCAGGCGCGGCGATGGTCGGAGATGCAACGCATTATACGCAGGTCCAGATGGCGAACAGCATGGATAACGGCGGAAGCGGCGCAGGAAATACGGCAAGCCAGATGGCGCAGATGGCCATGGGTATGGCGATGGGCCAGCAGATGGCAGGCGCTATGGCCGGCCAGGCGGCTCCGGCAGCATCCGCGGCTCCTCTGGCATCTGATGGAAAGGCTCCGAATTTCTGCCCGAACTGCGGAACGCCCACGAATGGCGCGAAGTTCTGCGCGAACTGCGGACAGCAGCTCTATTGATCCTATTATAAGACATGTTGATCCGGACCTCAGCTGCTCCGGCAGCTGAGGTCCTTCTTTTTCCCTGCGAAGGAGTATGGAATGGATCCGAAATACGGTTTACTGAATGACAAACAACTGGAGGCGGTGCAGCATACAGAGGGGCCGCTGCTGATCCTCGCGGGCGCGGGTTCCGGGAAGACCCGTGTACTGACCTACAGGATCGCTTATCTGATCGAGGAAATGGGAGTGGCGCCATGGAATATCATGGCCATCACTTTTACAAATAAAGCGGCGGGAGAGATGAAAGACCGGGTCCAGCAGCTGGTGGAGTACGGCGACTCCATCTGGGTCACCACCTTTCATTCGACCTGTGTCCGCATTCTCCGCCGGTTCGTTGACCGGCTGGGTTTTGATACGGATTTCACCATTTAGGACGCTGATGACCAGCGGACCGCGGTCCGCCACGCCATTAAGGAGATCGACGCGGATCCGAAGATGTATAAGGAACGGGCGGTGGCATCGTATATTTCAGACTGCAAAAATGAGATGCTGACGCCGGAGGATATGATGCGGGACGCCCAGGGCAGCTACCGGGAGACCCAGATGGCACGGCTTTATGAGTGCTATCAGCAGATCCTCAAAAAGAACAACGCGTTGGATTTCGATGATCTGCTGCTGTTCACGGTGCGTCTCTTCAATGAGAATCCGGACGTGCTGGAGTATTATCAGGATCGTTTCCGCTATATCATGGTGGACGAGTACCAGGACACGAACCGTGTGCAGTTTGAGATGGTCTGGCTTCTGGCGAAGAAATACCGGAATATCTGCGTGGTGGGCGATGACGACCAGTCCATTTACCGCTTCCGCGGCGCGGATATCCGCAATATCCTGGAATTTGAGGACCATTTCCAGGGAACAAAAGTGGTGAAGCTGGAGCAGAATTACCGTTCCACCACCAGGATCCTGGACTGCGCGAACGCGGTGATCACGCATAACCAGGGCAGGAAGGACAAGCATCTCTGGTCGGACCTTGGCGAGGGGATGCCTGTGACCTTTAAACAGTATGAAAACGGGAATCAGGAGGCGGACGAGGTGATCCGGGAGATCCGGAAGGACGTGCTGCAGGGCGCTTCCTACAATGATTACGCCATCCTTTACCGGACGAATGCCCAGTCACGTTTATTTGAAGAACGTTGTATCTCCATGTCGGTGCCGTACCGGATGGTGGGAGGCGTGAATTTCTATCAGCGCGCGGAGATCAAGGACCTGCTGGCATATCTGAAGACCATCGCGGGCGGCAAGGACGACATCGCGGTGCAGCGGATCCTGAACGTGCCGAAGCGGGGCATCGGGCAGACCACTGTGGACAAGCTGATGCTTTTCGCGTCTTTGAATGATCTGAGCCTTTTTGAGACCATTAAGCACGCGGACCGGGTGCCGGGCCTCGGGAAAATGGTGGGGAAGCTGCAGGCTTTTGCGCATCTGATCGGGGAACTTGGCGCGCTGGAGCTGCCGCTTCCGGAACTGCTTCATGAGGTGATCCACAGGACCGGATATTTGACGACGCTGGAGGAACTGGATGAAGAAAAAGCGCAGCAGAAGCTGGAAAACATCGAGGAACTGACCAGCAAAGCCAGGGATTTTGAGAATGCCTGGGAAGAGGAGCAGCCGCCGGCACTGGCGGACTTCCTGGAGGAAGTGGCGCTGGTGGCGGACATCGACGCGGTGGATGACAATGAAGACCGGCTGCTTCTGATGACGATCCATGGCGCAAAGGGCCTGGAGTTTGAAAATGTATATCTGGCGGGCATGGAAGACGGCCTGTTCCCGTCCTATATGTCCATCAATTCCGGTGATCCGATGGATATCGAGGAGGAGCGGAGGCTCTGTTATGTAGGCATTACACGGGCAAAGAGAGCGCTCCATCTGACCTGCGCCAGGTCCCGG
>CADCQD010000248.1 GCA_902803485.1 uncultured Eubacteriales bacterium
GGCGTGGATGATCCCGGACGGCGCGCGGCAGGGGATGCTGCTTGGCATGCCTTTTGATCCGAAACACATTCCGGATGAGATCGTGACGCCGATGCTGACACTCGGCGGAAACTATGCCCGCGTAGCCCAGACCATTCATCCGGAAGATGAGATCGCCCGTTATGACGGTCCGGTGCTGATCATCCAGGGAGACGCGGACGAAGCCGTCCCCTACAGCTACGCGGTAAAAGCCGCGGAACTTTATAAAAACGCGGAACTGGTAACGATTCCCGGTGATACCCATTGCTATGACCACCATCTGGAAATGGTTACCGACGCATTGAAGGAGTTTTTCAGAAAACAGATGTAAATTGCGCAAAAAGGAAGAAGGGCAGCATGGACAAAAACACACCATTGTATGACACAAGTCTCAGCGTACAGGAACGCGCAAAATGGCTGGTATCCCAGATGACCATCGATGAGAAGCTGAACTGCTTCACTTTCCGCATCTCGAATGAGCGCCTGGGCATCACAGCGTCCGCCTGCGGCGGCGAAGGCGCCCACGGCGTACAGGCCAGAGCCGGGCAGCGGGAAGCCTATCCGCCCACACCAACCACCTCATTTACGCAGCCCATCGGCATGGTGGCGACCTTTGATAAGGAGCTGATCCGGAAAGCCGGCGACGTGACAGGGAAAGAATCCCGGGCCTTCGGCAACGCCGTAAGTAAAGGCGGCCACGGGCGTCTGGGCCCCACCATCGACCTCTGCCGGGATCCCCGCTGGGGCCGGAATGAAGAGGGCTACGGCGAAGATCCGTACCTTACAGGGAAAATGGGCTCTGCCTATATCATCGGCATGCAGGACGAGCATAATTACGACGGTTCTCCCGTGAAGCCCGGCGAGCGGGGCGACCGGATCCGGACCGGCGCGGTGCTGAAACATTTCTACGCGAACAACCAGGAATGGCGCCGCTGCTATGACAACTTCGACATCAGCGATAAGGTCAAATACGACTATGAGCTGGAGCCCTACCGCTATTGCTCTCTGGAAGGCCACGCGGAAGGCGTCATGACCTCCTATAATGAGATCAATCATCTGCCGGCCATGCTGAACCACGAGGTCCAGGACATTCTGAAGGATCAGTGGGGCATTAATTACGCCATGACAGATGGCGGCGATTTCCTGCAGACAGTGAATTTCCATCATTATTACGAGACGCACGCGGAAACGCTGGCAGAGGGTGTGAAGGCCGGCGTGGACGCCATGCTGGACAGCCCGGTGGAAGTCGCGAAGGCGGCGAAGGAGGCCTATGAACGGGGTCTGATCACAGAGGAAGAGATCGATAAGTCTGTCATCTGCACGATGACGGAGATCATCCGGACCGGTGTTTTTGACCCGGTGGATCCTTATGCGGAGCTGGATATGGCGGACGTCGGAACGGATGAAGCAAAGCAGATCTCCCTTGATATGAGCAGGGAATCCAATATCCTTTTGAAGAACGAGAACGGTTTCCTGCCGTTCAAAAAAGACGATGACATTGCCGTGATCGGCCATATCGCGGACAGCTGGTACATGGACTGGTACGGCGGAAAACCCACCTATAAGGTGACGCTGAAGGCGGGCCTGGAGAAAAAGATGCACCGCGAAGTGCCGTACGATAACGGCCTGAATCTGGTGCGGTTCAAAGTGGGAGAAAAATACCTGGGCGGCAGCAGGCCTGCGGAAGTTCCAAGAGGCCTGGGCGAGCCGGAGCCGGCGGAACTGGTGCTGGTGGACAACGCGGAAGACGCCGTGGTATTTGAGCAGACCAACTGGGGATGCGGCAGCAACTTCCTCTACGCGCCGGCATACAAGAAATACCTGACGGTAGCGCCGGACGGAAAGATCAGCCTGGCCTCAGACGATCCCTTCTTCTGGTTCATTTTCGAAAGCTTCACCATCGGTACAGCGGACGCGGTACGGACGGAAGGACCGCGGAACGCGAACAGTGTGGAACTGGACAAATACTGGAATGACGAAGAGTGCGGGATCAAGCTGTACTGCTTCGGAAACCGCAACGTCTATCTGGAAGACGGGAAGCTGAGGACGGATCCGCTGGCCAGAAGAAAAGCGGAGAGCAATACCAAAGAGGGCGGCAATGACGTGACTGCCTGGGCCGGTTCCGAAAAGGAAGCCGTCGCGATCCAGGTGGAAATGGTCAGCAGCGGCATCGAGCGCGCGAAGGAACTGGCAAAGAAAGCAAAGAAGGTGATCGTAGCTGTCGGATGCAACCCGGTGGTAAACGCGAAGGAAGAGATCGACCGCAGCACCATCGAAATGATCCCGCTGCAGGAAAAGCTGGTGGAAGCCGTGTATGAGGCGAATCCGAACGTAGCTGTAGTCCTCATCGCGAACTACCCCTACGCCATCAACTGGATGCAGGAGAATGTACCGGCCATCCTGACGAACGCTACCGGCTCCCAGGATCTGGGCAACGGCCTGGCCGCGGCCATCTTCGGAGAAGCAAATCCCGCGGGCCGCGTACCCATGACCTGGTACAAGAGCGACGAGGATCTTCCGCCTCTTGAAGACTACGACCTCATCAACCATCCCAGGACTTACCGTTACTTCGACAAGCCGGTACTGTATCCCTTTGGCTACGGCCTGTCCTATACCACCTTCGGATATAAAAATCTGTGCGTGGAAAAACCGGACTGCGGCGGCCTGAAGGTCAGCATGGACGTGAAAAATACAGGTTACGTCTCAGGAGATGAAGTAGCGCAGCTGTACATCAAGCGGATCTCGGAATCAAAGACCGTACATCCGATCCGCAGACTCATCGGTTTCGAGCGGCTGCATGATGTCGCGCCCGGAGCCTCCATGAAAGCCGAGTTCATCGTAAACCCCTGTGATCTTGAGATCTACATGGAATCGGAAGGCAGGAAGGTCATTGAGCCCGGAAAATACCTCGTGTACGCCGGCGGCAATTGCCTGGATGAGAGAGTTGTAATGGAAGTGGAACTGTAATAGAAGAATTAAGAACGCCCGAACGCGGATGCTGTCCGTCGTTCGGGCGTTTTTAATGCCGGGCTTTTACTTAAGGGTAACATTTTTGAACTCCATTCAGTCCATCATGAACATCATCTTAAGCCTCGGCTGGGCGCCTGTTTCAGGATCCATTACAAGCTCCAGCACGTCCTGCATGTATTCGTTCCAACGGTCGACAACAGGACTGTCTGCCTGCGTTTTTTCGGCAAAAGCGATGCCATTTTCACATTCATAGTAGCCGAATACATCGCTTCCGTCACTCCAGATCGAGTAATTACGGATACCGGCAGATTTCAAAAGTTCCAGCATTTCAGGCCAGATCTCGTCATGCCGGCGTTTATATTCCGCCTGCATACCAGGTTTGATGCGTCCTTTCCAGGCAAAGCGTTCCATGGGATACCTCCTTTGCGGTTTCATACAAACAGTATAGCAAATGCGTATAAGGATATTCAAGCAGATCGTTCAGCAATATGTATTCGATTCAGTTCGATGCTGTCCGGGATACGTTCTTTCAGCTGATTAGAACTGCCACTAATATCAGCAAAA
>CADCQD010000249.1 GCA_902803485.1 uncultured Eubacteriales bacterium
GAAAAATATCTGAAGGAGATCCGTGACGCCGGTTTTTCAGGCTTTATGATCCGTTCCCTGGACGCGCTGGATTTTATCAAAAAACATGCGCTTAACGGCATGATCCTTGGTGATCACACGCTTTACGGAACCAATTCCGGCTCCCGCGGCATGCTGTATGCCATGGGGATCCGGCGTCTGACGCTTCCTTTGGAACTGAATTATAATGAACTTTTGAAGATCTCCCCGGAAAGGAGCGCGGTCCTGATCTACGGCCGCGTGCCGATGATGGTCAGTGCCGGCTGTATCCGGAATACGGCATACGGCTGTGACCATAAGCCGCACCTTCTGATCCTGAAGGACCGGATGGGAAACCGGATGCCGGTACTGAATGACTGCAGATTCTGTCTGAATACGATCCTGAACAGCCGTCCTGTGTCTTTGCTTTCTGAGCGGGAGGCTGTACGAAAGCTTCATCCGGAATCGCTGAGAATCGATCTGACCATCGAGAGCGGAGAAGAGACCCGGGAGATCCTGGACCGCTTTTTCGCGGTCTATATGGAAGGAAGGCATATGGAGGAACCTCTTTCACTGTATACGAAAGGGCATTTCAGAAGAGGAGTAGAATAGCTTTGAATACCTTATTTCCGGTCATCTGCAAATACATACTGACAGCTGTGATGCTGATCTATATGATCGGAAGCTTTACGATCCTGGTAAGAGATGATCCGAAGCGCCTGATCTGGGCTTTCCGCCAGCAGATCCTTCTGGTGATCATTTTCCACACCGCAGGTTTCATCGTGCTGATGGCGCATGAAAAGTCGATGAGCATGCTGCTTTTATATGTGACGGAGCTTCTGTACATGATCGCCTATGTGATCGTGTTCCGGCTGGTCTATCCGGACAGTTCCAGGATCATCCTTTCCCATATGATGATGTTTCTTGCCATCGGCTTCATTATCCTGGCCCGTCTGAATTTTGATAAGGCAGTGCGCCAGTTTATGATGATCACTGTGGGATCCGTGATGAGCATCCTGGTTCCCAGATTCTTTGTCAGGCTGAAATTCGCGCGCCGGTTTTCTTTGTTTGCCGGAACTGCCGGGATCCTGCTGCTTCTGGTGGTCCTTCTTTTATCCTCCAGGACCTACGGCGCGAACCTGACGCTCAAACTCGGTCCCTTTGCTTTCCAGCCGTCGGAATTCGTAAAGATCAGCTTTGTGCTTCTGACGGCGTATTTCTTTAAAAACAGAAACGACTGGAAGATGGTGCTTCTGAGCGGGGCCTGCGCGCTTTTGCATATCCTGATCCTGGTGGCATCGACGGATCTGGGCGGAGCGCTGATCTACGCGGCAGCGTATATTATCATGCTGTACGCCGCTACAGGCAAAGCGAGATATCTGGCGGCCGGCGCCGGGTGCGGAATGGCGGCGGCATTTGCCGCGGCAAAGCTTTTTTCCCACGTCCAGACCAGGATCGACATCTGGAAGGATCCCTGGCCGCTGTTTTATGAAAAAGGAAGCCAGGTATGCAATTCATTGCTTGGCATCGCGAGCGGCGGCTTTATGGGCACCGGGCTCTATCAGGGCAGCCCTAATCTGATCTACGTGGTGGATAAGGACTTTATTTTTTCAGCGATCACGGAGGAAATGGGCGCGGTGATCGGCATTTCGGTGATCCTGATCTCCCTCAGCTGCCTTTTGAAATTCATCCAGGTGGCATCCGGTCTGTATCTTCCTTTTTACCGGCTGACGGGGATCGGCCTGTCAGCCATATACGCGGTCCAGGTCTTTTTGACCATTGGCGGCAATATCAAGCTGATCCCGGCTACCGGTGTGACGCTGCCGTTCGTCAGCTACGGCGGAAGTTCGGTGTTTTCCACATTTATACTCTTCAGCATCATGCAGGAGCTGTTCGTCAAACGCCGGACAGAAGAAGAAAGGGCAGAAGAATTTGAAGAATTATACGAAACGTGAAGAATCACGTTTTCAGGAAAATAAACAGATCTATGTGATCGGCGCACTGCTCAGCCTGATGCTCGTTTCACTGATCGCGGGACTTCTGGTGTTTGAGTTTACCGGAAGGCAGGAGACGCTGGCCCGGCCGGAAAATAACCGGTACGAGGCAAATGACAGCCGTGTGGTGCGGGGAGAGATCGAGACTTCTGACCGGGTGGTGATCGCGGATACCAGAGTTACGGAAGACGGAGATGTCCGGGAATACCCGTTCGGAGTGCTGTTTTCTCCCGTCACCGGGTATTCTTCCATGGGACGCACCGGCCTGGAATCCTCCATGAACCGGTATCTGATGACCTCCTCTGTCTCCCTGGGACAGCAGGTAAAAAATGATCTGCTGGATCAGAGGAATCCCGGAGACCACCTGATCACCACCATAGATTCGGATCTGCAGCATCACTGCTGGGAAGTGCTTGCAGGAAGGACAGGTTCCGTTACGGTAATGGAGCCTTCCAGCGGGCGGATCCTCGCAATGGTCACCAGCCCTGCTTTTGACGCGAACACGGTAAAGGAAAACTGGGAAACGCTGACGGATCCGGGAAATGACACCGGGATCCTTCTGAACCGGTGCACTCAGGGACTGTATCCTCCGGGTTCCACATTCAAACTGGTTACCGCCATGGAATTCATGCGGGAAAATCCGGAGACATATCCTTATTACCGGTATACCTGCAGCGGCCATTATACAGTGGACGGGCAGGAGATCCTGTGCGGGGACGGAAACGGCCACGGAGAGGTGGATCTGAGAAAAGCCATTGCTCTTTCCTGCAACGCTGCATTCATTGATATCGGGCTGAAGCTGGATATTCCGCTCTGGCAGTCCCTCACGCGGGAACTTGGCTTCGGCGGGAAGCTGATCCAGGAGATCCCGTCCTCTCTCAGCAGTTTTTCCCTTGCGGAGGACAGTAAAGGATTTGAGACTGCCCAGACGGCATTCGGCCAGGGAAAGACTATGGAAACGCCTCTTCAGAATCTGCTGATCACGGCGATGATCGCGAACGGAGGCGTTCGTGTGCAGCCGTATCTCGCGGATCAGATCGTAAGCGATCACAACGAGACGGTCTTCCGTTTTACTCAGGACGCCGGAAAGCGTGTCATCACGAAGGAGCAGGCAGATTATCTTACGGATGCCATGATCGCTGTGGTCAATGAGGGCACAAGTCCCCAGGCCGCGAGTCCTGCCTGCCAGGTGGCTGGAAAGTCCGGTACTGCCCAGTACGCTTCTTCCTTTGAAAACATGCACGCCTGGTTTACTGCCTTTGCGCCCGCAAAAGAACCTGTGATCGCGGTTACGGTCATGCTGGAGAAGGGCGGGTACGGAAGCGCGGATGCCGCGCCTCTTGCCGGGGACATCATCACTTATTATCTGACAAGATGATAAAAGCCAAAAGGATATTCCATAAGGCATTTCCATTGACGCGCATATGGTTTTAAGCTATAATAATCTGAATGGTCATGCATCTGGACGCGGGATCCGGAAGGCCTCGCCGCTTTCGGGTAAAACACGGCGGCTACACGATAATTCAAAGGGAGAGTTTGAATGGTTACAGGTTTAACACATGCCCAGGTCGAGCGGAAAGTAGCGGAAGGACAGGTCAACGTCACTGACCAGGCCGGCCGCAGCAAAACCATAAAACAGATCATTCTTTCCAATACGATCACCTTTTTCAATATCCTGAACATTATCTTTTTTGTGCTGATCCTTTCCGTGGGGTCCTACAAGAACTGCCTGTTCATGTGGGTCATCATCGTGAATACGGTCATCGGTATCGTACAGGAGATCCGTACGAAGAAGACCCTGGATTCTCTGGCGATCCTTACGGCAAGCACCGCCCGGGTGATCCGGGAAAGCAAGGAGATCAAGATCCCCATCGAAGGACTGGTTACAGATGATATCGTGCTGCTCTCCACCGGAGACCAGATCGCCGCGGACGCGGAAGTCGTGGAAGGAGAGATCGAAGTCAACGAATCCATGCTGACCGGTGAATCGGACAACATCATAAAAAAACCGGGAGACAAGATCTTTTCCGGTGCTTTTGTGACCAGCGGATCCTGCATGAGCCGTGTGATCCACGTGGGCAAGGACAACTATATTGAAACGATCTCCGGTGAAGCGAAAAAGTTCAAGAAGGTAGATTCCAAGCTGAGGAACAGCATCAACGCGATCCTGAAAGCCGTGAGCATTTTTATCGTGCCTCTTTGCGGCGGCCTTTTCGCGAAGGCGTATTTCCTCCATCATGTATCTTTCCGCTCCGCCATCGAGCAGATGGTCACCTCCGGTATCGGCATGATCCCTGAAGGCCTGGTGCTGCTTACCAGTACCGCGCTGACGCTGGGTGTTCTGCGCCTTGCGAAGAAGCGTACCGTAGTTCAGGAGCTGTTCTGTATTGAGACCCTGGCCCGGGTGGACGTCCTGTGCCTGGATAAGACCGGGACACTGACGGAAGGCCGGATCGTTGTGGAAGAGGCAGTCCCCTTTGAGGACCGGACGGAGGAATTCTACACCGCTTTCAGGAATCTTCTGGCGAATCAGACTTCTCAGAATGCCACGCAGATCGGGCTCGTGGATCATTTCGGCACTACGGATGAAAAATGGACGGCTGTCCGTTCGATTCCTTTTTCTTCAGAAAGAAAATTCTCCGGCGTCTCCTTCGAGGGACACGGGACCTATTATATGGGAGCCGCGCAGTTCCTGCTTCCTGAGGATCATGAGCTTCCCAGGATCCTGGACCCTTATCTGGAAAAGGGCATGCGTGTGCTGATCCTGGCTCACAGCAATGTTAACGCGGAGGATTACACGCTGCCTCAGGACCTTGCCCCCGTCGGTTTCGTAGCCATGTCCGACGTGATCCGGAACGACTGCAATCAGACCGTGGATTTCTTCCGGCAGCAGGGCGTATCGCTTCGTGTGATCTCCGGCGACGACGCGGTTACCGTATCTAAGATCGCCGGGAAATGCGGGATCGACAACGCGGATAAGTATATTGACGTCTCCGGCCTCACGGATGATGAGCTCCGGCAGGCGATGCAGGATTTCTATGTATTCGGACGCGTCCGTCCCGAGCAGAAGGAGCGGATGGTGGAATTCCTTCAGGAGATGGGCCATACGGTAGCAATGACCGGCGACGGCGTCAATGACGTGCTCGCGCTGAAAAAGGCGGACTGTTCCATCGCCATGGCCTCCGGCGCGGAGGCGGCGAAGCATACCGCGAACATCGTGCTCCTGGATTCGGATTTCGCGTCCATGCCTTCCGTAGTGAATGAAGGCCGCAGAGTCATCAACAATATCTGCAGCGCGTCCGCCATGTATCTGATCAAGACCACTTTTTCGGTACTCCTGACACTGGGTACGCTGATCGTTGGACATAATTATCCTTTCCAGGCGGTCCAGCTTTCCATTATTTCCGGATGCGCCGTGGGTATTCCCACGTTCTTCCTTCAGATGGAGCCCAGCTTCAGCCGGATACCGAATGACTTTATGTCCCGGGTATTCCGCAATTCCTTCCCTGCGGGCATCACCATCGCGTTTTTTACGTTCCTCATTACGAATATCGGTCTGACACTGAATATCAACAACGGCGGGATGCTTTCCACCATCTGCGTCATTATGATCGGGTTTGTTTATTTCTTCATGCTGAAGCGGATCTATTATCCGCTGAGTGTCTACAGGAGGATCGTCATCTATGTGATGGAGACCGTATACCTGGTGGTCATGATCATCGGGCAGCAGATCCTGGAATTTACAGCGGTGTCCGTGACAGGTGTTCTGGTCCTTGTGGGCGTGATCACCATGGCGCCGATCCTGATCGATCTTCTGGAATCGTTCTATAACAGATATATCGCGCGTATTATCAAAGTACTCTCTGAACCGAGGAAGGATGAGGATGAGGATGATGAAGAACAAAATAGAATCCGGGCATATTAAAATGACCGCCCTGATCCTGGCGGGACTCCTTTTTACGGCGTCATTTGCCGCCTGCGGCAGGAAAACGGACCTGAAGATGTCTTCTTTTATTCCGGAGGCCGAAAGCACGGAGGCCAGGACAAAGGAAACGGAACCCGTGTCGGAAAGCGCTGAGGAGGCAGAAGAGGAAGAAGAGGTTTTCGGGTATTATTTCGGAAAGCGTATGAGCGAAGACCTGTGCCGGATCAATCAGATGAATCAGTCCGACGCGGACGCGAAGATCGCGGATCTTTTTACTGAAAGGACCTATACGGCCGGCGACGTGCTGGATATGATAGGGTATTACGCGTTTCCTGAAAAAGCCTGGTACGGTGAACGCCAGGATATCCAGGCCGTCCGTGATGAGATCACGGCGTATATGGATCTGGGAACGCTCCAGAATCTCCGGGACACCGCGCCGGAGGATCCTCTGCCGGTCCGCTACGGGATCCTTACGGATAACGCGTCGGTCAGGTCATTTCCTACGGATCTCAGGGCGTTTGATGAAGGCGAGTCTCCGGTCATGGATTATTTTCAGGAGTCGAAGCTTCTGTTTGCCGACGGTGTGATCGTTTTTCATCAGACAGGAGACGGTGTCTGGTCTTTTGTCCAGGGCCTCAATTATTACGGATGGATCAAAACGCAGACCATCGGTTTCTGTGAACGGCAGGAATTCCTGGATTACCTGACGCAGGACGATTTCCTGATCCGGACCGCCGCGGTGCGGGATGACGACGCGCCGATGAACCGGCTGGGGGTCATCATTCCTTATTCCTTTAAAAACGATGACGGCACTTCCTATACAGTCCGGCTTCCGGAAAGGGCAGAGGACGGCACTTTGGAGATCGTGGAACGGGTGATCAGCGGAGAAGATCTTTCGGAACGCTATCACGAAGGGTTCATGGAATACAGTCCGGAGGCATTGATCTCTGAAGCGCGTTCCATGCTGGATTTTCCATACGGCTACGGCGATCTGCATTCCAATTATGACTGCTCCTCCTTCGCAGGGCTGGTATACCGGTGCTTCGGCATTTTCATGCCCCGGAATTCCGGCGACATGCCGCACGCGAAGGGCCTGTCCGTTCTTGACGTTTCGGAATATGAAGAAGACGCGAAAGAGCAGCTTTTGATGGAACATCCCGGCGCGGTGCTTTCCTGGCCCGGCCATGTGATGCTGTCCGAAGGAACCGTCTATGGAGACGACGGCGCGCATGCGGGTATCATACACTGCAATACCGCGTATTACAGTGAACCTGACGGTGATCCTTCTCATTATGTGGTGACAGAGAAGGTCGTGGAAGGGCTGGCCGCACGGACCTACAGCGGAAGCGGAAGGACTTTCCTGGCAAAGATCCAGTTTGTCATCTGGCTGGAGGAAGATCCGGAAGTTTCGGATGAAAGTGTTCCGGCAGCAGAAGAAGATACGGATGCGGAAGAAGATACAGCCGCAAGTCCGGCAGAATAAAAAGATACAGAGGGAATTTACATGAAAAAGTACGGAGTGAATGAACTGAGGAAAATGTTCCTGGATTACTTTGAGCAGAACAACGGCCATCTGAAGATGAAAAGCTTTTCGCTGGTCCCCCAGAATGACAACAGTGTTCTGATCATCAACGCGGGCATGACGCCGTTAAAGCCCTATTTTACAGGGCAGGAGATCCCGCCGCGCCGCCGTGTCTGCACCTGCCAGAAATGCATCCGCACCGGCGATATCGAAAACGTCGGTAAGACCGCGCGCCACGGCACTTTCTTTGAAATGCTCGGAAACTTTTCTTTCGGAGATTATTTTAAAAAGGAAGCCATCCACTGGTCCTGGGAATTCCTGACCAAAGTAGTGGGCCTGGATCCCGACCGTCTGTATCCTTCTGTATATGTAGAAGATGACGAGGCATTTGACATCTGGAATCAGCAGGAAGGGATCCCGAAGGAGCGGATCTTCCGCTTCGGCAAGGAAGATAACTTCTGGGAGCACGGTTCCGGACCCTGCGGTCCCAGTTCCGAGATCTATTATGACCGCGGAGAAAAATACGGATGCGGAAAGCCGACCTGTACGGTAGGCTGCGACTGCGACCGTTATATCGAGATCTGGAATAACGTATTCACTCAGTTCAATAATGACGGTAAGGGCAATTATACGGTTCTGGACCAGAAGAATATCGATACCGGCATGGGCCTGGAACGTCTGGCCGTAGTGGTGCAGGACGTGGATTCCATCTTCGACGTCGATACTCTTGCCGCGCTGACTGAGCATGTGGGAGAATTGAGCGGCGTGAAATATAAATCCGACCCGAAGTCGGATATTTCCATCCGTATCATTACGGATCATATCCGTTCAGTCACGTTTATGATCTCTGACGGCATCATGCCCAGCAATAACGGACGCGGATATGTGCTCAGGAGACTGCTGCGAAGAGCCGCCCGCCACGGAAGACTTCTGGGTGTGAAAGGCACCTTCCTCGCAGGCCTTTCCGAGACGGTCATTGAGACGTCGAAGGACGGCTATCCCGAGCTTGAAGAAAAGCGGGAAATGATCAAGGCGGTCATCACCGAAGAAGAAAACAAATTTAACCGGACCATCGACACCGGTCTTGCGCTGCTGAACGAAGATATTGAGGCTCTGAAAAAGAATGGCGGCACGGTGCTTTCCGGAGAAGACGCTTTCCGTCTTTATGATACGTACGGCTTCCCCAGAGACCTGACAGAAGAGATCCTCGAAGAAAACGGCATGTGCATGGATGACGAAGGATTTACGGCAGCCATGGAAGCGCAGAAGAATGCCGCGAGAAGCGCAAGGAAGAAATCCAATTACATGGGCAAGGACGCCACTGCCTATGATGAGATCGACGCAGGTATTACTACGGTATTCACCGGATATACGCAGGCGGAAAACGAATCAGTCATTTCTGTCCTGGTACAGAAGAGCCTGGAGGACGAAAAGGATTACGGCGCGCTGACGGATATCCTGGAGGAAAATGAAACCGGCGCGGTCATCGTTCCTGAGACCAGCTTTTATGCCACCATGGGCGGTCAGGAAGGTGATTTCGGCGTGATCGAAAACGCGCACGGCCTCTTCCGTGTAAAGGAAACCATACGGCTTCAGGGCGGTAAGTTCGCGCATATCGGCGTCGTGGAATCCGGAAGTCTTTCCGTGGGCGACAGCGTCCGGCTGATCCCGGATGCGGCGAACAGGAAGAGCACCTGCGCGAACCATACGGCGACGCATCTTCTGCAGAAAGCGCTCCGGGAAGTACTGGGCACCCATGTGGAACAGGCAGGCTCTCTGAATAATGCCGCGAGGCTTCGTTTTGACTTCACGCATTTCCAGGCAATGACGCCTGATGAATTAAAGAGA
>CADCQD010000250.1 GCA_902803485.1 uncultured Eubacteriales bacterium
CGTCACCGTGAATGCGGCCTTTTTCCCTGAAGGCGAAAGCGTCAGCGCGCCAAGTTTCCGGATCTCCGCGAAATCTCCGATCTCAACCTTTTTCTTTCTCATTTGTTATCCCTCCACTCACCATCGGTATCTGTATCAAATACCGCAAACATACCCGGGCTGTCCCCGGACCTATATACACAAAAGATCTTTACTGCAGACTGTATAACATGGCAGGGCCGGCGGAGCAGACTCCTTCCGGCCCTGATGCCTTATGGTTGATTAGATTTCATACATCAGATCGCTGTAAGCCGGGATCGGCCACATCCGTTTATCGATCATCATTTCCAGAGCGTCCACAGGTGTACGCAAAGCTTCCATGCAGGGAACCACACTGTCACGGTAAAACGCCGCCTGCGTAAATCCCGGTTCCATGGCAGCTGCCTGATCCGCCGTTTCCTTCAGATCCTGCAGCGCGCGCTGCGCATCCTTCAGATAACCGGACGCCATGATCACCAGTTTCTCCTGTACGGAAGTATCCGCGCCGATACCGGCGCTTTTTACGCTGTTCATGGAAGACGCCATCTCTCCGATCGCGCGGATCACTGCCGGAAGGATCTGCTTCCCGGCCATATCGATCATGGTCCTGGCCTCAATATTGATGGCTTTCGCGTAGATCTCGTACTGGATCTGCGCCCGGGACTCAAGTTCCGCCCGGGTATAGATCCCGAAGGACTCGTACAGCCGGACCGTATCCTCTTTCAGCAGTTCACCTGCGGCATCCACCATATTGGTAATTATGGGAAGACCGCGACGCTTTGCCTCTTCCGTCCATTCCTTCGCATAGTTATTGCCGCTGTAGATCACACGCTGATGCTCCATGAACCAGCATTGGATCAGCTCCTGTACGGACGTATTCAGATCATCCGCCTTTTCCAGCACATCCGCAGCCTCGCGGAAGGCTTCCGCCGCGATCGTATTCAGCACCACGTTCGGCTCCGCAATGGAATCCATGGAGCCCACGGAACGGAATTCAAATTTATTTCCGGTAAAAGCAAAGGGAGACGTACGGTTTCTGTCCGTAGCATCCTTTTCGAAGTCCGGCACCGCGTAAACGCCGGTATGCATCTTTCCGCCCTCCCGGGAGCTCGTCACCTCGCCGGTCGCGACGATCTGCTCAATAATATCCTCCAGCTGCGTCCCCAGGAACATGGAAATAATGCAGGGCGGCGCCTCATTGCCGCCAAGACGCTCCTCATTGCCGACATCAGCTGAAGATTCACGAAGAAGTCCGGCATGCCGGTCCACGGCACGGATCATACAGGCCAGGATCAGCAGGAACTGCAGGTTTTCGTGCGGCGTCTTTCCCGGATCCAGAAGGTTCAGTCCGTCATCGGTACTCAGCGACCAGTTGTTATGCTTACCGGAACCGTTCACGCCCCGGAAAGGTTTCTCGTGAAGCAGGCACATCAGCCCGTGGCGTCCGGCCACCTGCTTCAACGTCTCCATCACCAGCTGATTATGGTCCGTCGCGATATTGGCTTCTTCATAAATAGGCGCCAGTTCATGCTGGGCAGGCGCGGCCTCATTGTGCTGCGTCTTCGCCGGTACACCCAGTTTCCACAGGACTTCATCCACGTCCCGCATATACGCGCCCACACGTTCAGGAATGGTGCCCATGTAATGGTCGCCCATCTCCTGGCCCTTCGGCGGCTTCGCGCCGAACAGCGTCCGGCCCGCGAACATCAGATCCTCACGCTTCAGATATCTCTTCCTGTCAACAATAAAAAACTCCTGCTCCGCACCGGCATTGGCTTTCACACTACTGGAAGACGTATTGCCGAAAAGCCGCAGGAGCCGGAGCGCCTGCGTCCCGATGGCTTCCATGGATCTGAGCAGCGGCGTCTTTTTATCCAGAGATTCCCCGGTGTATGAGCAGAACGCAGTCGGGATATACAGCGTCGTTCCTGACGCATCCTCCCGGACAAACGCAGGCGAAGTGCAGTCCCAGGCAGTATAGCCCCTGGCTTCAAAAGTCGCGCGCAGACCGCCCGACGGGAATGAAGAAGCATCCGGCTCACCCTTGATCAGCTCTTTACCGGAAAACAAAGAAAGCACCTTGCCCATCCGGTCCGGCGCGGAGATAAACGCATCCTGCTTCTCCGCGGTATAGCCGGTCAGCGGCTGGAACCAGTGGCAGAAATGCGTCGCGCCCTTTTCCACAGCCCAGTTCCTCATCGCCTCCGCAATGACATTCGCAGTCTCCCGCTGGAGATCAGCCTCGCCCTGCCGTACCCTGAGAAGCTCCAGGTACGCCTCCCTCGGCAGACGTTCATACATCACCGCGTCACTAAACACATTTTCCCCAAAAATCGCATCTACTCGAATCTTATCCATATCAGCAGCCTTTCAGCATTTATTGCAAACGATCATCTATACCGTATATATTACGCCAATCCGCACAGTTTACGCAAGTCAAGAATTCCCCC
>CADCQD010000251.1 GCA_902803485.1 uncultured Eubacteriales bacterium
ATGCACCACTAGCTCAGTTGGTAGAGCACCTGACTCTTAATCAGGGTGTCCAGGGTTCGAGCCCCTGGTGGTGCACTTTTTTTATGCGGTTTTGAATGAGGATTTGAAACAAGGCGCCGGTGCATGTGTTCATGTACCGGCGCCTTGCGCTTTTCTGCGATATGCTTGACGGAATGCTGCCTGGTTTGGTAAAATATACTGATGGCACAGCGGCTTTATGAAGGCTGTGCGGATCAGACATCAGCTTGTACCAGAAGAAAGTGAGAGATCAGGGATGAGACTTCGGAATATTCCCGGCGCGAAGGAAGAGATGCTGGTGAATCCCTATGTGATCCGGGACCCGGAGACCCGGAAGGGTTCCTGGAAGCAGGAGGTTTTCGGAAACGGCCGGCCGCTTTATGTGGAGATCGGATGCGGGAAAGGGCGCTTTTTATGCCAGATGGCGGAAGAGCACCCGGAAGTCAGCTTCATCGGGATCGAAAAGTTTTCTTCGGTACTTTTGCGCGCGCTTCAGAAAAGAGCCGCGATGGAAGCGGACAACCTGTTTTTCCTGCGGTTCGACGCGGAAGGGCTTACGGAGATCTTCGGACCCGGGGAAGTGGACCGGATCTATCTGAATTTTTCGGATCCGTGGCCCAAGGACAGGCACTGGAAGCGCAGACTGACGTCCACGGAATTCCTGAAACGCTATGACGCGGTACTGGCGCCTGAGGGCGCCATCGAGTTTAAAACAGACAATGAGGGGCTTTTTGATTTTTCCGTGGAAAGCGTAAAGGAATACGGATGGCAGATCCCGGTACTGACCAGGGACCTGTACCATTCGCCCTACGCGGAAGGGAATGTGCTCACGGAGTATGAAGACAGATTTGCGACATTGGGAAAGCCTATTTTTAAAATGATCATCCGAAGGTGATCGTGACGAAAGGAGTATAAAAGATTAATGAAAAAACGTGTGTTGTGTCTGGTACTTGCCACGGCGCTGGCTGTGTCGGCGATGCTGTCGGGCTGCGGCGCTGATCCGAAAGCTGTTTTCGAGAGCCTGGCTGAACGGGCGAGCGAATATGCTGAAAGCGGTCTGAATGATCTTTCCGATGATATGGAGCAGGTCATGGAGACACTGGAGGAAGCGCTTCAGGACGTGTTCCCTGGAGAGGAAAAAGCGGCGGAAGAGAGTGAGGAAGAAAAAGAGAGCGAACGCGTGACCCTTGCGCATGGCGACAGCTGGCAGGAGGAAGAGACGGAAGACGCGACGGAAGTCACTGAACCCGCAGAAGAGCCGCAGGAACCGGAAGAAGCTGCTGTAATAGACGAAGAGGTCTGTGCGGCATTCCTGGAGTTTACCAACAGCCTGCTTCCCGTGTTTTTTGAAGGCGATACCTTTGACGCACACTATTATTTCATGCATCCGGAAGAGTTTGGCATTTCCATGGACGAAGCCGGCCTTCCGTCATTTGCCTATGATGAAGAAGCGGATTCATCTTATGAAGAGTTTCTTCAGGAAAGCATTGACCAGATGGCGGAGTTCGACTATGACAGGCTGGACCGCGCGTCCCAGATCACCTATGACGTGGTCAGGGACTATCTGGAAACGGAACTCAGCAGTGTTGATTTCGATTTCTATTATGAGCCTCTCTGCGGAACCTCCGGCTATCAGTCTTCTCTGCCGGTGATGTTCGCGGAGTACAAGTTCTTCACCGTACAGGACGTTGAAATGTATATCAGCTACCTGGACCAGATGCCGGATCATTTCCGCGACCTTCTTCTTTATGAACAGCAGAAGGCGGATGCCGGCATGTTCATGGAGGACGCGCTGGCGGAAGAAGTGATCGACCAGATCGAATCCTTCCTGGAAACAGAGAAAGATGAAGATAACTTCCTGTATTCCTCTTTTGAAAGCAGGATCAGTGAGATGGACCTTACGGATGAGGAAAAACAGGAGTATATCGCAAGGAACAAAGAAGCGGCGCCGAAGATGTATGAAGCGTACCGGATCCTCAGGGACGGCCTTCAGGAGCTGCTCGGGAACAATCAGTACGAGGGCGGCCTATGCAATTATCCGGACGGCGCCGCGTATTACGAATATCTCATCAGGAGCAAGGTCGGAACGTCCATGACGGCGTCTGAACTGTGGGATTATCTGGAGGAAAAGGGCGCTGAAGCGATCAATGAGCTCCAGATGATCTACAGGAAGCATCCGGACGTTATTGACCAGGTGGATTCGTTTACGTATCCTTCCACAGATCCGGAAGAGATCATGCCGATGCTGATCGAAGAAGCAGACCGGAAATTCCCGGAGCTTCCCGAAGTGCAGTATGAGATCAAGTATGTGGACGAGTCTCTCCGCGACTACCTGAATCCGGCGTTCTACATCATTCCGGCTTTCGGTGAAGGCGCGACGAACGAGATCTACATCAACCCGAACGAAGACGGCAGTGTTCCGGACGATATCTGGACCACCCTGGCCCATGAAGGCTATCCCGGACATCTCTACCAGTATAACTACTGGAAGGGCTTCAATAAGTACGCGATCCGCCAGATCACGGATCCTACCGGATACGCGGAAGGCTGGGCGCAGCACGCGGAGCATCAGAGCTATTATTTTGAGGATACAGACCTGAACGTAGCGGATTTTATGCATATGAATGATCTTGCGACCATGGCGATCTACGGACAGATGGACCTCGGCGTCCATTATCAGGGCTGGACCATCGATGAACTGAGGGACTTTATCACAGAGAATTTCGGTGTGCTGACTGAGGATACCATTGCAGACATGTATCATTATCTGGTCGGCAATCCGGCGGAGTATCTGCAGTACGCCGGCGGCGAGTTCGAAATGATGGATATCATTGATGATTATACAGAAGAAGGCGGCGTGGACATGAAGGAATTCTACGCGGAATATCTGGAGATCGGACCTGCGCCTTTCGATATTATCCGTAAGTATCTCGGATTACAGTAATACCCACAGGAGGTTTTTCATGAGCCTTGTGACCAGATTTTTCGGTACACACAGCGAGCGGGAGATCAAAAGGATCCGTCCTCTTCTGGACCGGATCCTGAGTCTTCGTCCGGAAATGATCAAGCTCAGCGACGCGGAGCTTCGCGCGAAGACGGACGAATTTAAAAAGCGTTATCAGAACGGCGAGACGCTGGATGATCTTCTCCCGGAAGCCTACGCGGTGATGCGGGAAGCCACACGGCGCTGCATCAATCAGGAGCATTTCGAAGTCCAGCTGCTGGGCGGCATTATTCTGCACCAGGGCCGGATCGCGGAAATGAAGACCGGTGAAGGAAAGACGCAGACCGCGCTTCTGCCCTCCTATCTGAATGCTTTGACCGGCCAGGGCGTTCATGTAGTGACTGTCAATGATTACCTGGCCTCCCGTGACGCGGAGTGGATGGGCCAGATGCACCGCTTCCTGGGCCTTACCGTAGGCTGCGTGCTGAACAGCATGAAAGCGGAGGAACGGAGAGAAGCCTATAATTGCGATATTACCTATGTGACGAACAACGAACTCGGTTTCGATTATCTTCGTGACAACATGGTCATCTATTCCAAGCAGCTGGTACAGCGGGGACTGAACTACGCGATCATCGATGAAGTGGACTCCATTCTCATTGACGAAGCGCGTACGCCGCTGATCATTTCCGGCCAGTCCGGGAAGTCCACGCAGCTTTATGAAGTCTGCGACATGCTGGCGAAGCGCCTGCAGCGCGGCGAAAATGAACGTGAGGTTTCCAAGATGGATATGGTCATGGGCGAGACCCAGGCGGAATCCGGAGACTTCATGGTCAACGAAAAAGACAAGGTCGTGAACCTGACGGCGCAGGGTATCGAAAAGGTGGAGAAATTCTTCCAGATCGATAACTTCGCGGACGCGGAGAACCTGGAACTCCAGCACAATATGAACCTGGCGCTCCGCGCGAACTATCTTATGTTCCGGGACCAGGACTATGTGGTGAAGGACAATGAAGTCCTGATCGTTGACGAGTTCACCGGACGTATCATGCCCGGCAGGCGTTATTCCGACGGCCTTCATCAGGCAATCGAAGCAAAAGAGCATGTAAAGGTGAAGCGGGAATCCAAGACCCTGGCCACCATTACTTTCCAGAACTTTTTTAACAAATACGCGAAAAAATGCGGTATGACCGGTACGGCTCTTACGGAAGAGCGGGAATTCCGGAACATTTACGGTATGGACGTAATCGAGATCCCCACGAATGTCCCTGTACAGAGAAAGGATCTGGAGGACGCCGTATACAAGACCAAGAGGGAAAAGTTCAATGCCGTGGTCGAAGAGGTAAAGCGTGCTTATGAAAAGGGACAGCCGGTCCTGGTAGGCACCATTACGATCGAGACTTCGGAGCTCCTTTCCGGAATGCTCCGGAAAGCGAATATTCCGCACAACGTACTGAACGCGAAATTCCATGAAATGGAAGCCGAGATCGTGGCGCAGGCCGGCCAGCATAAGGCCGTGACCATCGCGACCAACATGGCAGGCCGTGGTACGGATATCAAGCTGGACGAAGAGGCCCGCGCGCTGGGCGGCCTGAAGATCATCGGTACGGAGCGCCACGAAGCACGGCGTCTCGATAACCAGCTCCGCGGACGTTCCGGACGTCAGGGCGATCCGGGCGAGTCCCGTTTCTTTATTTCCCTGGAAGACGATCTGATGCGGCTGTTCGGTTCCGAGCATATCATGTCCATGTTCAACGCGCTGGGCGTACCGGAAGGACAGCAGATCGAGCATAAGATGCTTTCCGGCGCCATTGAGAAAGCCCAGAAGAAGATCGAGGGCAATAACTTCTCGATCCGTGAAAACCTGCTGAAGTTTGATGAAGTCATCAATGAGCAGCGCGAGATCATTTACAAGGAGCGCCGCCAGGTCCTGGACGGCGAGTCCATGCGTGACGTGATCCTGAAAATGGTGACGGATGTCTGCGACAATATCGTGGACATGGATATTTCCGATGACCAGAATCCGGAGGACTGGGATCTGGCGGAGTTCAACCAGAACCTGACCCGGATCATCCCGATGGAGCCGGTGGCGCTGGATCCGGCTTCGTCCAGAAGCTTTAATAAAAACCAGCTGAAGCATCTCATCAAGGAGCGCGCCGTCAAACTGTACGAAGCAAAAGAAGCGCAGTTCCCGGATATCGAGCAGATGCGTGAGCTGGAGCGGGTGATCCTCTTAAAGGTCATTGACAGCCGGTGGATGGATCACATCGACGATATGGACCAGCTGCGCCAGGGCATCGGCATGGTGGCCTACGGCCAGCGGGATCCTCTGACAGAGTATAAAATGGCCGGTTTTGACATGTTCAATTCCATGATGGCCGGGATCCGGGAGGATACGGTGCGCCTGATGTTCCACGCCCGTGTGGAGCAGCCGGAGGAGCGTGAACAGGTCGCGAAGATCACCGGTACGAATAAGGATAATTCCAAAGCGCAGGCTCCCGTAAAGAGGGCTTCCGCGAAGATCTATCCGAACGACCCCTGTCCCTGCGGCAGCGGAAAGAAGTATAAGAACTGCCATGGACGCCCGGGTGCTCCGGCACTGACGGCGTAAGGCAATCACAGATGGAGAACGGCAATGATAGAACTGGACCAGTATAAATATTCGCTTAACCAGTACAGAGAGCCTCTGGCGGAACTGCGCAGCGCCCTGGCGCTGGACCAGAAATCCGAACAGATCGCGGAGCTCTCCATGTATATGGAAGATCCGAATTTCTGGAATGATCCGGAAAGATCCTCGGAAATCACGAAAAAACTGAAGAATCTTCAGGATACGGTGAAGGAATATAAAGCGCTTGAACAGCAGTTTGAGGATATCGAGACCCTGATCGAGATGGGCAACGAGGAAAACGATGCCTCCATGGTGGATGAGGTCCGGTCTGAATTTGACGAGTTCAAGGAAAAATTCGAAGACATGCGCATTACGACGCTGCTTTCGGATGAATTCGACCATAACGACGCGATCCTCCGCCTGAACGCCGGAGCCGGCGGCACCGAGGCCTGCGACTGGGCCGGTATGCTGTACCGGATGTATACCCGCTGGGCGGAGAAGAAAGGCTATTCTATTGAAGTCCTGGATTACCTGGACGGCGATGAAGCCGGCATCAAATCCGTGACCATCCAGATCACGGGGGAAAACGCTTACGGGTATCTGCGTTCTGAACACGGGATCCACCGCCTGGTCCGGATCTCGCCCTTTAACTCTGTGGGCAAACGTATGACTTCCTTTGTTTCCTGTGACGTCATGCCGGTGATCGAGCAGAGCGTGGACGTGGAGATCAGGGATGATGATCTGAAGATCGACGTCTACCGTTCTTCCGGCGCAGGCGGCCAGCATATTAATAAGACCTCGTCCGCGGTCCGCATCACGCATATTCCTACGGGTATCGTGGTGGCATGCCAGAATGAGCGCTCGCATTACCAGAACCTGGACAAGGCAATGGAAATGCTCCGCGCGAAACTGTATCTTCTGAAGAAACAGGAGAACGCGGACCAGCTTTCCGATATCCGCGGCGAAGTCAAGGACAACGGCTGGGGCTCCCAGATCCGGTCCTACGTTTTCCAGCCCTATACCATGGTCAAGGACCTCAGGACACAGGCGGAGACCGGCAACGTGCAGGCAGTAATGGACGGCGCGCTGGATATGTTTATGAATGCCTATCTGAAATGGATCCATACGGATCAGACATCGGAAAACAGCTAATGGATGGTATGACAAAATGTTTTGAAACACATTCTCCGGAAGAGACCCGGGCGCTCGGCAGAAAGCTGGGTGAAAAGGCCGCTTCCGGAGAACTGTTCTGTTTAAATGGGGATCTGGGCGCGGGAAAGACCGTTTTTGTGAAGGGTTTCGCGGAGGGGCTCGGTATTTCTGAGGACGTGGTATCCCCCACCTTCACGATCCTCCAGATCTATGAATCCGGCCGGCTGCCGCTGTATCATTTTGACGTGTACCGGATCGGAGACCCGGAAGAAATGGATGAGATCGGGTATGAGGATTACTTCTTTGGAGAGGGTGTGACCGTGGTCGAATGGTCAGACCTGATCCGGGAGCTCCTGCCCGAAGACGCGGTCCGTATCCTGATCGAAAAAACGGACGGCGGCGATGATGAAAGAAGGATCACGGTAACGGAGTACAGGCATGAAGATTCTCGGAATTGAAAGCGCGTCGGTGACGGCATCCGCCGCCATCCTTTCGGATGACGTACTGCTTTCGGAATATACCGCAAATTATAAAAAGACTCACTCGGAAACACTGCTTCCGATGATCCGGGAGATCCTGGCCATGACGTCAACGGCTCCGGAAGAGCTGACACTCATTGCGGTCTCCGCAGGACCCGGGTCCTTTACGGGGCTCAGGATCGGCGCTGCGGCGGCGAAGGGACTGGCATATGCCCTGGGGATCCCCATCGTTCCCGTTCCCACGCTGGATGCCATCGCGTATAATCTGGCAGGCTCCGGGGACGTTTTATGCCCTCTGCTGGACGCCAGAAGAGGCGAGGTCTATTCCGGCCTTTACGAATTTACCGGCGGGGAATTTTCGGTGATCCGCGAAGCGGAAGCGGTTCCTCTTGCGGAGCAGGTACGCCGGGCGGAAGAAGCCGCGAAGGAACGCGGCAAAGCCGTCACGTACCTGGGCGACGGACTGCCGGTTTTCAGAGACCGGATCCGGGAGCTCACCGAAGGCCGCGCGCATTTCGCGCCTGCGCATTTAAGAGATCAGAAGGCAGGAAGTGTGGCCGCGCTCGGGAAAGCGCTTTACGAGAAGGGCATCTGTTCGGACGCGGTGGATTTCATTCCGGTATACCTCAGAAAATCCCAGGCGGAACAGGAACGGGAAGCCATGGGGCTCAGTATCGAGCCCGCGTTGGATCCGGAAACGAAAGCCTGACCGGAGGTATGCCCTATGGCGGTGAGAAGAATGACTCCGGAGGATCTTCCTGAAGCGGCGCGGCTGGAACGGGAATGTTTTTCGGATCCATGGACGGAGGAAATGCTGCGGGAGAGCCTGGAGAATCCCCTGTACCGTTTTTTTGTAGATGAAGAGGCAGATACCCTCCGGGGTTATGCCGGAATGTTTATGGCGCTGGACGAAGGCAATACCGCGAATATCGCGGTCTTTCCGGAGTACAGGAGAAAGGGAGTCGGCGAAGCGCTTGTTTCCGCGCTTCTTGCGTGCTGCAGGGAAGAAGGTCTTTCCGTATTATTCCTTGAAGTGAGGGAAGGAAATCTTCCGGCCGTTTCTCTGTACCGGAAGCTGGGATTTACGGAGACCGGTTACCGGAAGAATTATTACCACGACCCCGAGGAAGGGGCGCGGATCTTCATGAGGCAAATATAAATGCTGGATGTTTCATTACTTGGCACGGGCGGGATGATGCCGCTGCCGGAACGTTATCTGACGTCGCTGATGCTGCGCCTGAACGGCAGCAGTCTGATGATCGACTGCGGAGAAGGCACGCAGATGGCCCTCCGGAAAAAAGGCTGGAGCTGCAATCCGCTGGACGTGATCTGTTTTACCCATTTTCACGGGGACCATATCAGCGGCCTTCCGGGCCTGCTTCTGACCATGGGAAACAGCGACCGTACAGAGCCGCTGATCCTGGTGGGACCGAAGGGGCTGGAGCGTGTAGCGACGGCGCTCAGGGTAGTCGCGCCGGAACTGCCTTTTCCCATTGAATACCGGGAGTTTTCCGGCGAAACGGCGGATTTCGAGCTGAAGGGCTATCAGATACGCGCCTTTCGCGTCAAACACCGGGTGCCGTGTTACGGCTATCAGATCTCGGTACCGCGGCTGGGTGCCTTTGATGTGAATAAAGCGAAAGAAAACCAGGTGCCTCTCCGATTTTGGAACCGTCTGCAGCATGGTTCCGACGCGGAGGATGAGGACGGAAGGCGTTATACCCCGGATATGGTGATGGGTGAAGCGCGGCAGGGGCTGAAGGTGGTCTACGCTACGGATACCCGGCCCGCGGAAAGCATTACAGAGCATGCCCGCGGCGCGGACCTCCTGGTCCTGGAAGGAATGTACGGTGATCCGGAAAAGCTCCCGCGGCTGAAGGAACACCGCCATATGATGATGCAGGAAGCCTGCCGGATCGCGGAGGAAGCAGGGCCGAAGGAACTGTGGCTTACCCATTACGGGCCGGCGATGATGCATCCGGAAAACTATACGAAAGAATTATGCGCGATCTTCCCGAATACCGTGGTCTCCAGGGACGGACAAAGTACGGTCCTGAAATTCCCGGATTGAGGCGCAGGCCCGGGGGATCCGCATACAGGAATATAAAATGCCGAAAGATATTACGATCCTTGCAATTGAAAGCTCATGTGATGAGACAGCCGCCGCGGTGGTCAGAAACGGCCGCGAGGTCCTGTCCAATGTGATCTCCTCGCAGATCGCGCTGCACACATTGTACGGCGGCGTGGTGCCGGAGATCGCTTCCAGAAAGCATACGGAAAAGATCACGCCGGTGGTTTCGGAAGCTTTGCGGACGGCCGGTGTTTCCGCGGATGATCTGGACGCGGTGGCGGTGACGTACGGCCCGGGCCTTGTGGGCGCGCTTCTGGTGGGGGTTTCCTTCGCGAAAGCCTTTGCCTTCGCGAAAGGCCTGCCCCTGGTCGGCGTTCATCATATTGAGGGCCATGTGGCGGCAAATTACATCCAGTATCCGGAACTTGAGCCGCCATTTGCATGCCTGGTGGTTTCCGGCGGGCATACACACCTGGTGGAGACCGTGGATTACGGCGTCTTCAATATCATCGGAAAGACCGTGGACGACGCCGCAGGTGAAGCGTTTGATAAAGTGGCGCGGGCCATCGGCCTCGGATATCCCGGAGGCCCGAAGATCGACCGGAAAGCCCGGGAGGGAGATCCGGATGCGATCCTTTTCCCGAAGGCGCATGTGGAAGGTTCTCCATATGATTTCAGCTTTTCGGGCCTGAAGTCCGCGGTCCTGAATTACCTGAACCACGCGAAAATGGCAGGGCAGGAAGTGAATGACGCGGATCTTGCCGCCTCCTTTCAGAAAGCCGTGGTGGACGTGCTTACGGAACGCGCCATGGAATTCGTACGCGAGAAGGGATATCAGAAGCTTGCGGCTGCCGGCGGCGTCGCGTCAAACAGCGCACTGAGAGCGTCTCTTCAGGCGGCCTGCAGCGCGGAAAATGTGGAATTTTATGTACCCGCGCCCATCCTCTGCACGGATAACGCGGCCATGATCGGCTGCGCGGGCTATTACGAATATCTGAAGGGCGTCCGTTCGGACCTCAGCCTGAACGCCGTCCCGAATCTGAAACTTGGAGAACGCTGATGGAATCATTAGTCACATGGTATAACCAGACGATAGGCACCTGGATGCCGAAGGAAGTTTTCGTGCTTCTCGTATCCATGATACCTCTGATAGAGCTGAGGGGCGGGCTTGTGATCGCGTATCTTCTCCGGATGTCCTTCTGGTCGTCCAACCTGTTCTGCATTATCGGAAACGTGATCCCGATCCCCTTTATTCTTCTGTTTATCCGGCGGATCTTCAAATGGATGAAGGAACGCGGGATCCTGACCGGCTTTGTCCGCTTTCTGGAGGGCCGGGCCGAGAAAAAATCCAAAGGACGCGAGCGGGGAGAATTTATTTTTCTGTGGCTGTTTGTCGGGATACCCTTACCCGGCACCGGCGCGTGGACCGGGGCGCTGATCGCGTCTCTGATGGAGTTCGACATTAAAAAAGCATCCGCGGCCATCGGGCTCGGTATCCTGACGGCAGCGGTGATCGTGAACATCCTGACTCATTTCGGGCTGGGATATCTCTTCGGGATCGGGTGATCACGGGAAAGCAGCGGAGGAAACGATTTGATTCGTACAGCGGCGCTGATCCTCGCAGCCGGCAAAGGCAGCCGGATGCATTCGGATACGGCAAAACAGTTTTTAATGATCGGCGGAAAACCGCTTTTTCTGTACAGTGTGGAGCAGTATCTTTCCTGTGTGGACCAGGTGGTGCTGGTCACCAGCGCGGAGGGCCGGGCTTTTGCGGAGCAGGCGCTTGCCGGCGCCGGGCTGTCCGGGCGGGTTCCGGTAACACTCGGGGGAAAAGAGCGCTTTGATTCTTCTTATGAAGGGCTCCGCTTTCTTCAGGAACTGGGAGACTTTACCCATGTACTGATCCATGACGCCGCGCGCTGCCTCATTACGGAGGAGGTGATCCTGCGTGTGCTTCAGGATACGGTCCGGTACGGCGCGGCAGTGGCGTCGGTTCCTCTCAGGGATACCATTAAGATCTCGGACAGTGAAGGATTTGCCGCGGACACACCGGACCGGGAGGGCATTTACGTGATCCAGACGCCCCAGGGTTTTGAAATGCAGCTGATCCTGGACGCGTTTCAAAGGTTTTACGAAGCAGGCGCGCCACATGTGACGGACGACGCCATGATCGTGGAACGGTTTACTTCGAGAAAAGTACGGCTTTCCCGGGGAGATGAGAACAATATCAAGGTGACGACAGAGGCGGATCTTCCGGTGGTCAGAGGAGCATTGTCTGCCGAAGGCGGGACGGAAACGGAGACAGCAGGACGGAGGAACGGAAAATGCTGAAAAGATTTATCGCGTATTATAAACCTCAGAAGAAAATATTTATCCTGGACATGCTGGCGTCTCTTTGCGTCGCACTCATCGGCATCATATACCCGATCGTAACAAGGACCATGCTGAACACGCTGATCCCGGACAGGCGCTACCGGGATATCGTTCTTGCGGGCCTTCTGGTCCTGTTCCTGTATTTTGTCCGGATGCTTCTCAGGTATTTTATTCAGTATCAGGGGCATATGATGGGCACCTATATGCAGGCCCAGATGCGCCGCGATATGTTCAACCATCTGGAGGACCTGTCCTACAGCTTCTACAATACCCATGAAACCGGCAAGATCATGTCCCGGATGACAAACGATCTGCAGGAAGTATCGGAACTTGCGCACCACGGACCGGAGAATCTGATCATTTCCTCCTTGTCCATTATTATTTCCTTTACTTACCTGGCCGGCATCCACTTCGGACTTACCATGATCATTTTCGCGGTGGTGCCGTTCCTGGTCATCATCACTCTGAGCCTCCGTAAAAGGATGCGGGACGCGTTCATGCGCACCCGTCAGTCCGTCGCAGTGATCAACGCGTCGCTGGAGAGCAGCATTTCCGGCATCCGTGTGACCAAAGCCTATACCAACGCGGAAAAGGAAAAAGAGAAATTCGAGGTGGGAAATCAGGAGTATATCGAAGCCCGCCGGGATTCCTACAAGGCCATGGGGCAGTTTTCGTCCACCACGTCTTTTGTGACGGATGTGTTCAATGTGGTCGTACTGATCGGCGGCGGCCTGTTCATGTACGCGGGGAAGATCGATTTTGGTGATTATTCCGCATTCATCGTTTCCGTCAATCTGTTTATTAATCCGGTCATGACGCTGATCAATTTCATGGAGCAGTATCAGAACGGTGTTACCGGCTTCCAGCGGTTCTGCGAGATCATGGATACGGAGCCGGAAAAGGATGATCCGGGCGCTGAAGACTGCGGGACGCTTAAAGGACATATCGAGTTTAAAAACGTCAGTTATTCCTACGAAGACGACAAGGAGACCGTAGTCCTGAAAAACGTCAGCCTGGATATCGAAAAGGGCGAAAAGTTCGCGCTGGTGGGACCCTCCGGCGGAGGCAAGACGACCATCTGCCACCTGCTGCCGAACTTCTTCCGTTTTGATGAAGGGGATATCCTCATTGACGGGAAAAGCATCCGCAGCATGACCA
>CADCQD010000252.1 GCA_902803485.1 uncultured Eubacteriales bacterium
GTAGCATGCGAAGAAACCCTGAAAGCGAGAGGCGGACGGTGAGAGCGCCCCGGCGGACCGCATGTGAAGACCACCTCGGAGCGGCTCCAATACAGCCCGTGACGCCGCGTAAGTGCGAAATGAAGGTGCGCCCTTCCTGCTGAATGTTCAGGGAAGGACAGGCGCATGAATAAGGGTGGAACCACGTGACAGTCACGTCCCTTGCGTATGCAGGGGGCGTTTTATATTTTAAGGAGGAAGAGTATGAAGATCACACTGAAGGATGGTTCAATCGTGGAATTTGATGAACCGAAGAGTATTATCGGGATCGCGGAGAGTATTTCCGCGGGTCTTGCGCGCGCAGCGTGCGCCGGCCGTGTCAATGGTGAAGTGAAGGACCTGCGTACCGTCCTCACTGAGGATGCGCAGCTGGAGATCCTGACCGCGAATGATGCAGAAGGCGGTCTTTCCACACTTCGTCATACCACCTCCCATGTGATGGCGCAGGCCATCAAGCACCTGTATCCGGACGCGAAGCTGGCCATCGGCCCGAGCATTGCGGACGGCTTCTATTACGATATTGATTTTGTGTCGCCTGTGACCGCGGATGATCTGCCGAAGATCGAAGACGAGATGAAAAAGATCATCAAGGAAGACCTGGCGCTGGAGCGCTTCGAGCTGCCCCGGGAGGAGGCGCTGAAGTTCATGGAGGAAAAGGAAGAGCCGTACAAGGTGCAGCTCATCCAGGATCTGCCGGAGGATGCGGTCATCAGCTTCTATAAGCAGGGCGATTTCACGGATCTCTGCGCAGGCCCGCACCTCATGTCCACGAAGGGCGTAGGCAAAGCCTTTAAGCTGACGAGTATTGCCGGCGCTTACTGGCGCGGCGACGCGAAGAACAAGATGCTGACCCGGATCTACGGAACGGCATTCGCGAAGAAGGAAGATCTGGAAGCGCATCTCAGGATGCAGGAGGAAGCCAAGAAGCGTGACCACCGCCGCCTGGGCAAAGAGCTGGGGCTCTTTATGCTTTCGGATTACGGCCCGGGATTCCCCTTCTTCCTGCCGAAGGGCATTATCCTGAAGAACACCCTTCTGGAGCATTGGCGCAAGGTACATAAGAAGAACGGATATACGGAGATCTCTACGCCCATCATCCTGAACCGGGTACTGTGGGAGACTTCCGGCCACTGGGAGCATTATCACGATGATATGTTCACTCTGTCCACAGAGGACGGCGAATTCGCCATCAAGCCCATGAACTGCCCCGGCAGCATCATTGTTTATCAGAGCGAACCTCGTTCTTACCGTGATCTGCCGCTGCGTCTGGCGGAGCTGGGCATCGTGCACCGGAACGAAAAATCCGGACAGCTCCATGGCCTGATGCGCGTCCGCTGCTTCACGCAGGACGACTCCCATACCTATATTACGCAGGATCAGATCAAGGACGAAGTCAGACGGATCGTGGAGATCGTGGACGGCATGTACAAGCTCTTCAACTTCACCTACGGAGTGGAGCTGTCTACACGTCCCGAGGATTCCATGGGTACGGATGAAGAATGGGCAGCGGCAGAGAACGGCCTGAAGGACGCGCTGGATGCCCTGGGCCTTCCCTATACCATCAATGAAGGCGACGGCGCCTTCTACGGACCGAAGATCGACTTCCATCTGGTGGACTGCCTCGGCCGTACCTGGCAGTGCGCGACCATTCAGCTGGACTTCCAGCTGCCGCAGCGCTTTGAACTGGAATACATGGGCGAGGATGGAAAGAAGCATCGTCCCATCATGATCCACCGTGTGGTCTTCGGCTCGGTAGAGCGGTTCATCGGCATTCTGACAGAGCATTTTGCGGGCGCGTTCCCCACATGGCTTGCGCCGGTGCAGGTCAAGGTGCTTCCGATCTCGGATAAGTTCGAGGCGTACGCGAAGCAGGTGGAAGAGACGCTGGATGCTGCAGGTATCCGGGCGGAGATCGACCTTCGTTCCGAAAAGATCGGCTACAAGATCCGTGAAGCGCAGCTTCAGAAGATCCCGTATATGCTGGTTGTCGGACAGAAGGAAGAGGAAGCCGGCCTGGTTTCTGTCCGTTCCCGTTTCGCCGGGGACGAGGGCCAGAAGACTCTGGCGGACTTCTTAAGCGATATCCAGGAAGAGATCCGGGAGAAGACCATCCGGGAAAATACGCTGGAAGCTTAAGGACGATCTTATCAAAAAAAGTAATTGACAAGCCCTTTGGGATATGTTATAGTACCAATGTTGTAAACAGAGCAAGAAGAGGTCCACTCTCACCTTAGGACGCCTGATGGCTGTTACTTGGGTTCAGAATATCTATAGCGGCAGGTGACTGCTGTGGTTTTAGATGAGCGGACCGTACTTTGCGGTCCGCTTTCTTTCTTCTGATGCTCTTAAATTCAGACACATTCAGAATTGGAGGAGAACTACCATTAGCGATTTATTGATCAATGACCAAATCACTTTCCCGGAGGTACGCCTTGTAAGTGAAGACGGCGTACAGCTCGGCATCATGTCGTCCAGAGAGGCGCTTCAAAAGGCGGAAGAGGCGAATCTGGATCTGATCCTGATCGCGCCCGCGGCAAAACCCCCGGTCTGCCGGATCATGGATTATTCCAAGTTCCGCTATGAACAGACCAGGCGTGAACGCGACGCGAAGAAAAAACAGAAAACAGTGGAAGTGAAGGAGATCCGTCTTTCTCCGAATATTGATTCGAATGATCTGAATACGAAATCCAACAATGCGAGAAAGTTCCTGGAGAAGGGCAACCGTGTAAAGGTGACTCTCCGCTTCCGCGGCCGTGAAATGGCGCATATCAATCAGACCAAGCATGTCCTTGAGGACTTTGCCGATACTCTGAGCGACGTCGCGAGCATGGATAAAGCGGCGAAGATGGAAGGCAGGAGCATGAGCATTGTTCTGGCTCCTAAAGCCGGAAAATAACGAATAGGAGGTTTTGATAATGCCAAAGGTAAAGACGAGGCGGGCTGCCGCGAAACGTTTCAAGAAGACCGGTTCAGGTGAACTGAAGAGAATGAAGGCTTACAAAGGCCATATCCTGACCAAGAAGTCTACAAAGAGGAAGAGAAACCTTAGAAAATCCGCCATCGTGGATTCCGCAAATGCAAACATGAAGAAGATTCTTCCGTACATGTAAGCTGCGGAAAATGACGGATAAATCAGAGGAGGGAATAAAAAATGGCAAGAGTAAGTGGTGGATTTAACGCGAAGAAAAGGCACAACCGTGTGCTGAAGCTTGCGAAAGGATACAGAGGAGCCCGTTCAAAACAGTACAGGATCGCGAAGCAGTCCGTGATGCGCGCGCTGACTTCTTCCTACGCAGGAAGAAAGGAAAGAAAGCGCCAGTTCAGACAGCTCTGGATCGCTCGTATCAACGCAGCAGCACGTATGAACGGTTTATCATACAGCAAGCTGATGTATGGTCTGAAGCAGGCTGACATCCAGCTGAACCGCAAGGTCCTGGCTGACATGGCAGTAAATGACGCAGAAGGCTTTGCAGCGCTTGTTGAAACAGCAAAGGAAAAGCTGGCTTGATAAGAATGAAAACGGCGCACATTTGTGTGCCGTTTTCGTTTGTTTGCGCGCCATGGGCGCGCTTCTTACGGGACCGCGGCGCGCGTCCCGGCGATATTACGGATTCAGGAGTGATTATGACAAAGGAAGGCACACTGCATTTTATTCTGACGCTGATGCTTCTGATGCTCACGGTCGTTCTTTTGCTTCTTCCGGAGGGCATCCTTTCTTATGTAAAGCTGTTCTGTCCGGTACTGTTTTTCGCGATCCTTACAGGGATGCTGGCAAATCCGGTCTACGGGTTTTTTACAGGCCTTCTGGCGCCGGTCATCGTATGGGCGCTCCGGGGTGACGCGGAGTTCCTTCCGGACGTGCTGCCTGTGATGATCTCCTGCGCGGCTGCGGGCGTGATGGCCGGTATCTGCTACCGGCTGTTCCTGTTCTCCTTCGGGGCATCTTTTTCCGCAGTGATCTTATGCTTTATCACATTCGGCATCGTAAAAGCGGCAGTCTGCCTGATCCTCAGGATGAGCTACAAGTTTTCGGATTATCTCAATGATGTGGTGGTCAGTATCTGGCCCGGACTGCTTTTATGCATTTTTCTGGTCCCGATATTGTGCGCGCTTCTCCGGAAGACCGGAGGGCTGCACGCGCTGCATCGTAACTGGGATCTGAACAGGTAAGAAAAGGGACGGAGATCCGGAATCTCCGTCCCTTCGCATTATTCCCGCTATTTCTGTTACACTATACTGAATGTGAAGTATCTTCCCTGCGGAATTTTCACGTTGTAAATATACTCGATGGGTTCGTCGATGACGGTGGTGGCGTCGCCGCGGTGCGCGGGTGCCGGCCGGGACACTTTTTCCGTATAGACTTTACCGGTGGCGAGATCCTTGATCCCTTCCGCTTCCCCGCGGACGATGATCTGGATATCGCCGCCTTTTTCATCATAGCCGTAGCAGACGTACACGTTATTGTCGTAAGCGAAAAGATTGCACTTGGTGGACGCGCCCAGGTATACCCGCTGGCCCATGGTCAGGTGCTTGTTGATGTTCCGGATGACCTCCAGCGGCAGTTTATACAGATCGGCGAAGTTTTCGGGCACATTCAGGATGTAGAAACGGCCATTGCCGTAATCATCCTCGGTCATGACGGGGAAA
>CADCQD010000253.1 GCA_902803485.1 uncultured Eubacteriales bacterium
AGCCGGTGTGAATTCCTCGGCAAAAGCATATACGCTGCTAAGCATGAACAGCACTAATGCGAGGGTGATGGAAAGTAACTTTCTCATTAGTGTTCCTCCTTAAATAGATGATCGTATCTGTATAAAACAGAAACTTATTCTTATTTTAACACATAAAACACTCAAATCAAGACTTTTTTCGCAACAGGGCCGCTGTTTCTTGACATTGAGCGGACTCCGCCTGATAATAAATATAAGTATTCGATCCCTACTATTATTTCAGGAGGACAAAAATATGACCGACAGCTTACGATCCACAGTTACCCTCGCGAACGGAGTCAGGATGCCCTGGCTGGGCCTGGGCGTTTTCAAGATCACGGATTTTGATGAATGCCGGAACGCGGTCGCCGCCGCTCTTGACTATGGATATCGTTCCATCGACACCGCGCTTGGCTATCGTAATGAAGAAGCTGTGGGCGAAGCGCTCAAAAGCTCCGGGATTCCCCGGGAGGAGATCTTCGTGACCTCAAAGCTTTCCGGCGGGAACGGATACGAGCGCGCTTACACGGAATTTGAAAATTCCCTCAGAAAACTCGGTCTGGACTACCTGGACCTCTATCTCATCCACTGGCCCATACCCCATGAGGACAAGTATGTGGAGACCTTCAAGGCTTTACTCGAGTTTATGGAGGCAGGTAAACTGCGCGCAGTCGGTGTTTCCAACTTTCTGCCGGAACAGCTCATAAGGCTCCATAAGGAATTCGGCATCTATCCCATGGTCAACCAGGTGGAACGCCATCCCCATTATCAGCGCGGCGACCTGAAAAAATTCTGTGCCGACCGCGGCATTCAGCTGGAGTGCTACAGCCCTCTGATGAACGGCCAGCTTTCCGGTCTTCCGAAAACCAGGACCATCCTGCAGACGATCGCCGACAAATACGGCAAGAACATTTACCAGGTCTGCCTGCGCTGGCAGATCGATACACAGGTAGTGTGCATCAATAAGTCTGTCCATCCCGAGCGCATCAGAGAGAACGCCGATATCTTCGACTTCCGGCTGGACGCGGACGATATCGCGAAGATCGCCGCCATCGATGACGGCCAGCACATCTTCCGCGATCCCTATGACGATCTGGGCCCTGTCGTACATTTTACGGTGGAAGAAGTCTGATCATCACAAATCGCGGCTCCCGCCTGACGTAAGAAAGCGCTTCAGCTCCGGAAGAGCCTTTTCCGCCTCTTCGCGGCCGATGCGGTAGACCCGTTCCAGCTGCCCGGGATCATCTTCTGTCCGGCTGATCCCGAGCGCTTCCGGGGGCCTGATCACAAAAGAGATCCCTTTTTGCTCTCTTTCCCTGATCTCCTCCATCTGCCGGTTATACATCTCCGGCCGCGCGGCTAACGCCTCCGCGACCGCGGGGTATTTCCGGAGCAGGAGTTTTACCAGGGGGAACGCTCTCATTTTGGTTTTTCTGTATCCGCGGGGCTGCGTCAGAATGATCAGATTGCGGTGATATCCCAGTTCTTCCATATACCTGTAGGGGACCGCGTCTGATATTCCGCCGTCAAGCAGCAGATATCCGCTGACAGACACCGGAACAGATACCATCGGCATGGACGCGGATGCCTGCATCCATTTGATATCTGTCTCTTTGCTTTCGAAGCATTTATGATAGACGCATTTCCCTGTCGCTACATCCGTAGCTCCGATGTAGAAATCCATCGGATTCGTTCGGAAAGTATCCCAGTCAAAGGGGTCAAGTATCTCCGGCAGCTCCCGGTAGCAGAAGTCCGCGCCGTACAGATCTCCGGTCCTGATAAGGGATCGGAAACTGCAGAATCTCGGATCCTTGCTGTACTTCATATTATACCGGATCGCCCTGCCGATCTGTTTTGACTTAAAATTGCAGCCAAAAGCGGCGCCTGCAGAGATCCCTGCCGCGCCGTCGAAACTGATCTCATTCTCCAGGAGGACATCCAGAACGCCGCAGGTAAACATCCCGCGCATCGCGCCGCCCTCCATGATCAGCCCTGTTTTTTCTGTATTCCCGTGATCCTGCATCTTCTCCTCCGGCATCCGCGATGCCCGGCGTTCTGTTCTCAATGAGCTGTCTGATCCGTATCTTTCGGCGGCAGCTCGTGGATGTCGTAATTATTATAGTAGATCTGAAAAGCTGTATCCTTGTCTCCGGACAGTTCGATCAGCGCGCCGGCCTGGAACATGGAAGACAGGGTGCCCGACGGCGCCTTCCATGAAGCATTGGAAACCACGGACAGCTTTTCACCGCCCGGTCCGTCCGCCCGCAGGATCGATTCCGCGGTGAACAGGAGCGTTCCGGTCGCTATATGGTAATCGCTGGAGACGATGGCAAGCTTTTTCACCTCCGGATACTGCTCTGTCAGAATATCATAGGTATAAATGGCATTCTGGGCCGTGGTGAGGGACTTGTCTTCCACGATCACGCGGCCCTCGTTCACGCCATTTTCGATCAGCCATTTCGCCATTTCACCGGCTTCCGTTACCTGCTTGTTCTCCGAAGCGGTTCCGCCGCCGGTACATACGATGAGGGAATCCGGATACCTGGCCGCGCTGTTCAGTACCACCTTCAGCCTCTCGACCAGCTCGTCCCGCATGGTACCGTCCGGATTCAGCTGAAAGCCCAGTGCCACGATACAAAGCTCATCCGTATCCGGAAGCCCGTCCGGCAGGACATTATCATGAGGTTCCGGAGCTGTTCCGAGCTGTTTCCACACGTCAATGATCTTTTTCCAGCGCAGTCCCAGATCCTCATCAGAAGCTCCAAGTTCCTGAAGAAGTTCTTCCATTCTGTATGCCGCGTCTTCCCCGTAGCTCCCGTAGTCCGTCACCAGTTCTTCTATGATCTCCTGCGTATTCCGGTGCTGAGGCTCCGGTACGCTGCATGCGGCCGTGAATAATAACGCGCATACCGCTGCGCCTGCCAGGATCATGCTTTTCAGATATCTGTACGTCATCTTTTTTCCTTTCAATCCTCTTTATCCTGATACGCCCCGGGCCTCCTCAGGCCAGGATCAGGCTCCAGATCATAATGGCCGGGATGGAGCAAAGGGTGGAAAACACCACCAGCTTTGTGGCAAATGCCGGGTCACAGTCATATTTCAGCGCCAGCATGCTGGTGGTGGCGCCTGCCGGCATGGCCGCGAGAAGCACACTGACCCCCCGCACCAGCGGGCTTACAGGCAGAAGCAGGCAGATCCCGTACACGACCAGGGGAATGATCAGCAGGCGGTTCACCGTATACAGGATCACGTCCCTGTCCAGGATCGTTTTAAAATCAATGTCCGCCAGGATCATTCCAATGATCATCATGGATAACGCGGTATTGCAGCGGGCAATGGTCTGGACCGGCGTCAGGATCACTCCGGGCAGCGAAACACCGGTCACCATCAGGATGATCCCGCAAGCGCATGCCACCACACAGGGGTGGGTCAGCACCTTTTTCAGTGTTCCTCTGGGATCCTTGTTCCCGGAAAAGATCGCCAGCCCCTCTGACCACATCATGATCCGCTGCGGGATCAGATACACACTGGCATACATCAGCCCGACAGGGCCGAAGACGCCCTCAGCAATGGGATTTCCAAGGAATCCGGCGTTGGAACAGATAATGCCATAGGTCAGGCTCTTCCTGTGATCCTCCGGCTGGCGGCGGTAAAGGAACTTTCCGTAGATCACTCCGAAGACCTGGATCCCCAGAGAGATCAGGAGGATCGTTACGCAGTCCCGGAGGGCATCTCCGCTCATGCCGTTCAGAAAACTGGTGATGATATTACAGGGAAGCACCACGTAGATCACCAGGTCGGTGATATTTTTCTGCCCTTCCCGTCCTACGATATGAAGCTTTTTCACCAGCACGCCGGCAGCCAGCAGGATAAAAATGGTAAATTGTAAACTCAGCAGTTCTTTCATATGGAACAGTTTCTCCTGCGGGACCGGATCCCGCTCTCGCATTACGCACCGTTTTCAGCTGATGCGGACACAGACAGAACTCCGGGTTCCGTCCGGATCCGTCTGATGAACGACAGATTCCGAATTCGCCTTCAGGATGGTATAGTTTCCGCGTTCGTTCTTCGGAAACACATATGCCATCGGGAGCGAGTCGATCTCACCTTCGATCACTGTAAGGGTGTCGTCTGCCGCCTGGTACTGGCTGAAGGTCATCCTGGAACTGGGAAACGCGTCGATCTTGTTTGATTTCAGCGCGATCACAGTGTCCGGATAACTGCTGAAATATAATATATCCGCGCCGCCCGTTTTACGACTGCAGCCGGGGACTGCAAACATCAGGAGGATGAGTCCGAAACATAACGCTGTCACTTTCGCTGATATTTTCATCTGGTGCCTTTCTGCCTGTTGATCTCCGGTATATGGTATCACATTTTCCTGATACCCTCAAGCGATGTGGTCTGATTTATGATACGATTGCCAAAATATGGATCATGAGTATAATTGATTCCGGGAAGCGGCCGACAGGCTGTATACAAAACACTTTACAGATAAGGACAGATCAGTATGAAACAGGAATTCTATTATCCTTCCAGGGACGGGCTGACACAGATCCATGCGGTTGAATGGATCCCTGAAAAAGACGTGCGGGGGATCCTTCAGATCGCGCATGGCATGGTGGAGTTTATTGACCGGTATGACCGGTTTGCCGGTTTCATGTCGTCTCAGGGATTCTATGTCGCCGGAAACGACCATCTGGGACACGGAAAATCCGTAACGGACGAATCTCAGTACGGATATTATGCCAGGCACGACGGAAATTTCTGTCTCCTCGGCGACATGCAGCAGCTGCGGGAACATGCCCGGAAAAAGTATCCGGGTGTTCCGTATTTTCTGCTTGGCCACAGCATGGGGTCTTTCCTGGCGCGCCAGTTTATTGAAAAATACGGCGAGGGTCTGTCCGGCGCGATCATCATGGGAACCGGTTATCAGCCCATGGCTACGCTGGATTTTGCCATCGGTCTGACTGCCGTTCTCCAGCAGTCCAGAGGAGGGCATTACCGCAGCAGCATGATCCATCAAATGGCGTTTGGCTCGTACAATGCTTCCTTTGAGCCGGTACGGACAAAAAGCGACTGGCTGACAAGGGACGAATCGATCGTCGACGCCTATGAAGCAAATCCTCTCAATCAGTTTATGTTTACCGTCAACGGATATTACAATATGTTCCGCGGCATGCGCTACGCGCAGCGGCAGGCAAATCTGGACAGGATCCCGAAGGACCTGCCGATCCTCGTGGTATCCGGTCAGAATGATCCGGTAGGCGACTTCGGAAAGGGCCCAAGGATCGTGGCGGAAACCTATCAGGAAACCGGTATCCGGGATGTGACGCTGAAACTGTTCCCGGACGACCGTCACGAGATCTTAAATGAGCTGGACAAAGAAACCGTAGACCGGTATCTGCTGGACTGGATCGAAGCCCGTATGTAAACGGGGAAAGACTGCCTGGCCCGAACTGAACCGTGCATTACCTTTCACAGAACTCCCGGACGCGTTCGTAGAAATCTTTTGCCTCTTCAAATACGCCATGCCCAAGGCCTTCATATACATACAGCTCACTGCCTGCGACCGCTCTGTTCAATTCATCTGCAGCGCCGTTCCCGACGGTATGGTCATCGCTTCCCGCGATGATCAATGTCGGGCAGCTGATTTTTGACAGTTCGCTGCGGCAGTCGAATTCCAGGATCGCCTGAGCGTTTTTCAGAAAACGGTCATAGCTCCGGGGCTTTGTAAATCTGGCGATCAGCGGGAAATACTGCCGGTTTTTCTGAAGATACTTTTCTGAATACATCTTTTCCGCGGTATCGACCATCAAAGAGGTATGATCACCGCGCTTCACCATATCGATCCAGCCGGAAACGGCGTCCTGAACAACAGCATTCGCGTTCGGCGCGGTAACGGTAAGGATCAGCTTTTTCACCATTTCCGGATGGTCTATGGCCATATACTGAGCGATCATGCCGCCCTGGGATACGCCCAGAAGACATGCCCGGCGGATCCCCAGAGCCTGCATTGCCAGGGCCTGGTCATTTGCCATATCTCTGATCGAATACCCCTCCGGCATATCATTCTTCCGGCTGAACATGTATACAGTATAGTCCCGGAAGGATCTCCTGTAAGGTGCGGACAGGACCAGAGCTTTTCCTTTTACGGTTGCCAGCCCGTCTGACAATCCCGGGAGGACCACCAGTGTCTTTGGTCCGGAACCGAAGGAAACATAGTACATCTCCGTATTTCCCATGGTTACACAGTCATTCTTCCTCATGGCCTTACTCTCCCGTTCCCGGATAAATATGATGCACCCGGTCTTTTACACACGGTTTTTATTCGTAACATAGATATGTCCTGCTCCAAAAATAATGCTGAAAACAACCAGCGGCCAGTTCATCCTTGTGATACCGTTCCACAAAAAAATGACCACGGGTATTACAGCGAGCGCCATCTGTTTCCAGTATACCGGCTTTATAAAATACAAAAGCCACAGGATCCAGTATGATATGATCAGTATCAGGTTTCCGGACAAACAGGCAAAGAGCATTCCTGCAGTTCTGAACCCTGGCCCTGCTGCCGGAATATTGAATACCATAAAAATCATGCAGCCATACCGGCCGATCTGCTCAAGAATATTCATCCACCGGTTCCGGCATCTGTTCTGAGTATCTTTCACCTTCAGCGCGTAAACAATATTCGGAATGAGTATCAGCACAACGATGATCAGTCCGAATATATTCAGCCAGCTGCTCCCTGTCTCCCCGGCAAGAAATATGGATGTCGGTCCATCCGCGCCTCCGATCACACTTACACTATTGAACATTTCGCTGCCTCCTGTAATATCCCATATACACGTCTGCAATATATGGCCTGTCAATCTGCCTTCAGAAGCGCGCTCAGGATCTCCCGCGTTTTTTCTCCGTCTTCATAAACAGGACTGTGCGCGCTCCCCTCATAAAGGAAGAATTTCTTTTCCGGTGCATCTACCATTTCATAGTATTCTTTCTGCAGCGACGTGCAGCATGTCATATCATTTTCTCCCGCAAAGAAATAGACCGGTATCTCTACGTCAGGAACTGTTTGAAAAGCGTTAAAATGCCGCGAATCATTATGGACCGCGAATTTTCCCGAAGCGGCCTTGCCTCTCCAGATATTGATCCTCTCTGCAGGTGTGTAGGCTTTGATCCGAAGGCTGGGAAAGAAAAGATCCGTGATCACATTGTCCATATCAGATGTGGTCCCGACTCCCAGGGAATGCATGGCTTTATCACGCAGACCGGAACCGGTGTATCTTTTGTAATCCTCCTCCGATTCCCGGATCTTGTATTCGTCGAATCTGCGCACCATGGAACGGTCGCCCAGTTCTTCATAACGGCTCCGCATGTAATCATAGGCCATAAGCTCTGACTGATGCTGATCACACGTCTGGGACATGGCCAGATACGCAATATAATTTTCCGGATGACGATCGACTGTATTGAGCGCGATATACGTCCCGAATGAATGCCCCATAATATAGATCTGATCCTGGCCGAACCGGGTTTTCAGATAATCCGTGATCTGTAATGTATCATCAATATATCTGTCCGTCGTCATCTGGCCGGGATCAGTACTGCTGTCAAATGACAACCCGGTACCTCTGTAGTCGAAATAACACACCGTAAAAAACTCAGGCAGCACGGAGGGATAAAGGCTTTCCATCAGATATTGCGGAATACCGGGACCTCCGCCGCAGAAAAGCAGCACGGGAAGGTCCGTATGATCAGACAAAAGGATCAATCCTATCCGCGCGCCGTCAATATCCAGGAAGGTCTTCTCACTGAGAGTATGCTCCTCAGGAAGCCTGCCGGAACCCGGAGGAAGCACGATCATTATCATAATGAGAAGAATAACGATCGGAATGATTACGTATATGATTTTCTTTTTCACATTGACGCTCCATGTTACAGTGTTTTTTTCAGCATAATGATCTCATTCGTGCGGTACTCCTCCGTAAACCCGGCTTTCAGGAAAAGACGGATCGCCGGATTATCTATGGCAATATCATCACGGAGCACGTCGACGCCTTTTGATCCCGCTGCTTCACACAGGAGCCTTAAGCCTTCCCGGCCATAACCCCGGCCGCGGTATGGAAAAGCCACGATCACGTCCGCCAGAAAGATCTTTCGTTCTTCATCGTAATGATACGCGGTCTCACCGACAAATGCTCCTGTCTCCGGATCCTTAAGATACCGATAGAACCGCCTGTTTTCGTGATGGACCAGCCAATGATCATACCAGCCGGCCCAGCTGCTTTCCGGGAAAGGGATCGTCCCGCCCCAGGCGTGATTATAGGACATGGTATCTTCATCAGCCATAAACTTCTGCCGGAACCAGAGATCGGCGAGCTCTGGTTTATACAGTTCTGTCATCGCGTTTCACCTTCTTGAATAATCTGGCGCTCCAGAATTCCATCCCCAGTTCGTCCAGATAGAAATGGAAGACCGCCTTCCAGTTCTTAGTCGCAGTACTGAGCATGATATAGTCCGCGTCTTTCTGAACTGCCGCTTCAGCATAAGAAAACAGCAGCTTTCCAATCCCTTTTCTTCGGTATTCGGGTTTTACGAAGAGTTCCTCCACTTCAAAAACCGGGGTGCCGTCCGGCATGATAGACGTGGATCTTTGGGATTTCTCCAGATAGCCGAACAGATAGCCGATGACGTCTTCACCGTCTCTCGCAGTGAATATCCGGTTGCCTTCGATATCCGCTCTTTCATTTTTCCGGTACCCGTAGCAGCTGTTTTCCGCTTCCCAGTCGGCGGAAAGACGGATCAGAATATCCATCAGCGCTTCATCCGGTTCCCGCTCTTCGATCACGACACGTTCTCTTATGACTTCCGCCTGCATACGATCACACCATTGATCCCATTTCTCTTCATATTCATGCTCCGGGACGATCCGTCCGGCAAGATCCGCCGGGCTGAAGATCCCCTGTTTCCTGCATTCCGCAACACACCGCCTGTACATTTCCCAGTCCAGTTCATCCTCATCCCAGACGTATGGTACTCTTTCCAGCCCGGCGGCAATTGCTGCCGCGGCCCTTGTATGGCCATCTGTCATGACAGGGACGCCATCCAGCATTTTTACCGGAATCGGCTCAAACCCGGAGAGATCTCCGGGATCGAACCATTTATGAACGTCTTTCAGTTTCTTTTCTGAAATGTAAAACTGTGATGGCTGAAATTCATGAAGCTTTAATTCTCTGTACATAAAAGGTATTATACCACATCCTGCTTCATCGGTCGATGCGTAAAAATCTCCGTACGCCAGCATACGTCGGATTTTCCTCATTGCGGGCCGCAAAAAGGACTGCCGCTACGCGGCAGTCCCGGATCTCCGTAGTTTACTGCATCTTTAATTGGTTCCCGTCAATGCTTCGCCGTTTACATACAGAGTGAAACCATTGCTGATCACATTCCCGGCGTCGCCATTGAATTCAGTCACATAGCTGTCCCCCGTCAACGTCCATGTGCTGCTGCTGTCCAGAGTGACTGAAACAGTGCCGGCTTCTGTGGATACGGTTTCACCCTTTGCATTGGTGATACTTCCGTCGATGCTGCCTTCGAAGGCGGAACCCTCAGTAAGTTCCAGCGTCAGCGAGGAATCATCACCGACTTTGATCCCGCCGGAAAGCTGTTGATCAATGGCCTTGACTTCCGCGATATTGCTGCCGCCTCTCCATCCGTCCGCACAGACGGAAAGCAGGATATGCTCCGCGTCTTCATTGATGATCTCAACATCTTCCAGTGTGATGACCGCGTTGGTGTTGGTCACATGGAAGACATGTCCGCTCTTACTGGTCAGGGTGCCGCCGGTCATGGTGAAATGGCTGGTGCCGCTTTCCGCATCTCCGGACATTGACTGATAGATCATGATCGTATCCAGGAAAGAGGCATTACCATTGCATTTGGTATTGCTGGCCGTGAGATCACAGTCATTGAGCGTGATGGAGTTCAGGCCTTCGATACACACTCCTTCAGAAAGATTGGAAGTCAGGACAGCATGAGATACCGTAATATCCGCCGTGGAGTAGATCGCAGGAGACCCCAGGCCGCTGGTAGTATAACTGCCTCCGTCCACAATTACGGTTCCGCCGCCTCTGTCCGTGCGGATCGCCGCTGAGGACTGCCCGCTGGTGGTCACATTCAGATCATAGGCGAAAGTGGTGCCGCCTCCTGTCGTCATGATACCGCCTGAACCGCTGCCTGTGGTCGTAATCGCAGTATCACGGATAATTACCGTGGTGCCGTCTCCGGAAGCGCCATTCTGTCCGCCATTGCCGCCGTAGCTGAAGACGCCGTTTGCTCCGTCCGCGTCAGAAGTGATCGTACCGCCGGTGATGGCAGCCGTTGAACCGTCCTTCACCAGAACCGCCGCATTCAGACCGTAAAAACTGCAGCTCTCACCGCTCTGGGAGCTGCCGGACTTTGTGACCGACGGATCCGTAATCGAGACTTCTTCAGATGTGGAAATCAGCAAGGCACTTTCATCTTCCGTACTGCTTGCGTATGTCCGGCCATTCTGAGAATCCGCGGCTGTAATCTCCACTGCACCGGAATACTCAATATCCGCATGGTTTCCTCCGGGGGCTCCGCCGGGGCCGACGTTTCCATCCGGCTTTTCCGGAGGAGTTCCGCCGGGGCCGACGTTTCCATCCGGCTTTTCCGGAGGAGTTCCGCCGGGGCCGAC
>CADCQD010000254.1 GCA_902803485.1 uncultured Eubacteriales bacterium
AAGTGCGGCATGTATTACGTCAATCAGCGCTGGCTGGGCGGAATGCTCACCAATTTCCGGACCATTCAGTCCCGTATCGCGCGTCTCCGCCAGATCGAAAAGCTCGCGGAAGACGGAACCTTTGACGTGCTTCCGAAGAAGGAAGTGACCCAGCTGAAGAAGGAGCAGGAAAAGCTCACGAAGAACCTGGGCGGAATCAAGGACATGAAGAAGGTCCCGGACGCGATCTTTGTGATCGACCCGAAGAAGGAGCGCATCTGCGTGCAGGAAGCGCATTCTCTCGGCATCACCCTGATCGGCATGTGCGACACCAACTGTGATCCGGAAGAACTGGATTACGTGATCCCCGGAAATGACGACGCGATCCGTGCCGTGAAACTGATCGTTGACGCGATGGCTGACGCTGTTGTGGAAGCGCACCAGGGCGAGGCTCAGGAGCCGGCTCCGGCAGCAGCTCCCCAGGAAGAAGAACCTGAAGCTGAAACCGAAGAATAACACATCTTTATATATTTGTTCAGGAGGATTTTGAAATGGCAATTACCGCTGCAATGGTAAAGGAACTGAGAGAAATGACCGGCGCAGGCATGATGGACTGCAAAAAGGCGCTGACAGAAACCGATGGCGATATGGAAAAGGCTGTCGACTATCTTCGTGAGAAGGGTCTGGCAGGTATTGAAAAGAAGGCCGGCCGCATCGCGGCTGAGGGCATCGTCCGCACAGCAGTTTCCGCAGATGGAAAGAACGCGGTCGTAGTAGAAGTAAACGCGGAGACGGACTTTGTCGCGAAGAATGAAAAGTTCCAGTCTTATGTCGCGGAAGTCGCGGATCAGCTTCTGAACAGCGACGTTCAGGATATTGAAGCTTTCTTCGAAGAAAAATGGGCACTGGATCCGTCCATGACCGTACGTGAGAAGCTGGCTTCCATGATCTCCGTGATCGGCGAAAATATGAACATCCGCCGTTTTGAGCGTATGTCTGTGGATAACGGCCTGATCGCTTCCTACATCCATGCCGGCGGAAAGATCGGCGTGCTGGTCAAGGTCGAGTCCGACGTCGTGAACGACGCCATTGCTGAAATGGGCAAGAACGTCTGCATGCAGGCAGCAGCTCTGAAGCCGCAGTTCTGCACGAATAAGGAAGTTCCTGCGGACTTCATCGAGAAAGAGACCGAGATCCTGAAGGCTCAGATCGAGAATGATCCGAAGGAAGCCGCAAAGCCTGAAAACGTAAAGATGGGCATCATCAAGGGCCGTATCAATAAGGAACTGAAGGAGATCTGCCTGCTGGATCAGGTCTACGTGAAAGCAGAAGACGGAAAGCAGAGCGTAGCTCAGTACATCGCGGAAGAAGCGAAGGCAAACGGCGCGAAAGCAGCAGTCACCGCATTCGTTCGCTATGAGACCGGCGAAGGCCTTCAGAAGAAGGAAGAAGACTTCGCTGCAGAGGTAGCAAAACAGATGGGCAACTGATCCTGATCAGTGAAATACATTGCATGGTAATGCACTCGCAGATTCTGTGGGTGCATTAACCTTATTATTTGATGAGTCTAAGCGTATTATCAGCTTCTGAGGATAACTTATGAGAATCATTATTGTCGGCTGCGGCAAGATCGGTCTTGCTCTGGCTGAAAACCTGAATAAGGAAGGCCATGAGATCGCGGTCATCGATACGGATCCGGACGTAGTCCGCGACGTGACGTCCTCCATGGACATCCTGGGCATTAACGGAAACGGCGTGATCCATGACGTGCAGATCGAGGCCGGAGTCAAGGACGCGGACATTCTGATCGCAACCACCGGCTCCGATGAGATCAATATGCTTTGCTGCATGATCGCGAAGGAAGAGGGCAACCCTCATACCATCGCGCGGATCCGGGACCCGGAATATGATATGGACGTGAAATATATCCGCGAACGCCTGAATATCGGCAATATCATTAATCCGGAACGGATGACAGCGCTGGAGATCGTGCGTCTTCTGAACTTCCCGTCCGCACTGGAGATCGATACCTTTGCCCACGGCATGGTGGATATGATCAAACTCAAGCTGACGGACGCGTCTCCTTTGTGCGGACATATGCTGAAGGAGCTTCCTAAGGTCAGCAAGGTCGAAGTCCTGATCTGCGTGATCGAACGCGGCGGGCAGGTCATTATTCCGGACGGCGATACGTTCCTTTTGAAGAATGACCTGATCTCCATTATCGCGAAACCGCAGGACGCGGTATCATTCTCCAGAGAAAACCAGCTGGAGTATGCCCGCGCCCGTTCCGTAATGACGGTGGGCGGCGGCAGGATCACCTATTATCTTGCCCAGCTTCTCAGGAAGCGCCACAGCAGGATCAAGCTGAAGATCATCGAGATCAATGAAGACCGCGCGGTTTTCCTTTCCGATGAGTTTCCGGAATATACCGTGATCCACGGTGACGGTTCCGACCACAGGCTTCTTGTGGAGGAGGGGATCGAAGCGCAGGACGCTTTTGTCGCGCTGACCAGTATCGATGAGGAAAACGTCATCATGAGCATGCTGGCGTCCCGGCTGGAAGGCGTGCGCCTGATCACAAAAGTAAACCGCCTTCAGCTGGAAGATTTCGATGATATCGAGATCCCCATCGGATCCGTGGTCAATCCGAAAAAGATCACAAGCGAAGAAGTCGTGCGCTACGTCCGCAGCTTTGAGCGTTCCATCGGCTCCAACATGGAATCGCTGTATATGGTCGCGGACAACCGCGTCGAAGCCTGCGAATTCCTGGTAAAGAATGATGAACGGATCGTTGATATCCCGCTGCAGGAACTGCATCTGAAGAAAAATGTGATCGTTGCGGCCATCGTTCGGAATAATACGGTGATCAGCCCGCATGGTTCGGACGTGATGAAAGTCAATGACCGTGTCGTGATCATTACGACGAACAGCGGCCTGCATGATCTCAGAGATACACTTGCGAGGTAAAGCGTATGAATTACAGGATCGTACTGTTTTATCTCGGAAGGGTGCTGGGCGTAGGCGCCATATCCATGACGATCCCCCTGATCCTTTCTTTTGCGTACGGAGACGGGTCGTGGCCTCATTTGCTGACGGCCATTATCATCGCCGGGGTGCCTGCGCTGGTGCTTTCCGCGAAACGGTTCCGCAAGGGCAATCTTTTTGCCAGGGAAGGATATGTGATCACGGCGCTGGGCTGGCTGATCCTTTCGATGATCGGAGCGCTGCCCTTCGTGATGAGCGGCACTATCCCGAATTACATCGACGCGGTTTTTGAAGTGGTTTCCGGCTTTACGACCACAGGATCCACCATCCTTACGGAAGTGGAGCATCTGGGGCCGAGCCTTTTGTTCTGGAGAAGCTTTACCCACTGGCTGGGCGGTATGGGTGTGCTGGTCCTGATCCTGGCAGTCCTGCCCATGACCGGCGACAGCTATCACTTGAATATCATGAAGGCGGAGTCCCCGGGTCCCCAGGTCTCAAAACTGGTGCCCAGGCTCCGGGATACGGCGCGCACGCTGTATATCATTTATTTTGTGATGACGCTGCTTTGCGTGCTGACCTATTATCTGTCAGGAATGCAGCTTTTCGACGCGTTCTGCATGAGCTTCGCGACAGCCGGCACCGGCGGATTCGCGGTGCTGAACAGCGGCCTGAATGACTACAGCGTACTGAGCCAGGCCATGGCGACCATCTGGATGGTCCTTTTCGGTGTGAGCTTTAATATCTACTTCATGATCGTCCGGAAGGACGTGAAAGGGATCTTAAAAAGCGAAGAGCTCCGGATGTATCTCGGGATCATCATCGCGACGTCGCTGCTCATTTCTCTGGACGTATTTTTTCACTGCTACCGGACGGAAAGCTACGGCATGTCGGTCCACCGGAGTTTCTTTACCGTCGGCAGTATCATGACGACCACCGGGTTCGCGATCGCGGATTTCAGCATCTGGCCGGAGTTTTCCAAGATGATCGTTCTCGGACTGATGTTCATCGGTGCCTGCGCGGGTTCCACCGGCGGCGGCATCAAGGTTTCGCGGCTGATCATTCTCCTGAAACAGGCGAAGAAGGAGATCCATCTTTTATTCCATCCGAAGGCCGTAAAGCAGGTGCAGCTGGACGGAAAGACCGTGGAGCATTCCGTCGTCCGTTCAGTGAATAATTATATGATCATTTATCTTCTGGTGTTTACAGCGTCGCTCCTTCTGGTTTCTCTGGATAAATTTGATTTTAATACGAATTTCTCCGCGGTAGCCGCCACCATGAACAATATCGGCCCCGGTTTCGGCGCTGTCGGGCCCTATGGAAGCTTTTCGGAATACAGCTGGCTCTCCAAGATCGTCCTGACCTTCGACATGCTGGCCGGAAGGCTGGAGATCCTGCCGATCCTGATGCTGTTCCATAAGAACACCTGGTCAAGACATTTCTAACGAGGGAAACATGAATTACAAAAATGAACTGACAAAAATCGCGGAGCAGGCTTTTGAAAAAGCAGGTTTCGATAAAAAATACGGGAAGGTGACGGTATCGAACCGTCCGGATCTCTGCGAATATCAGTGCAATGGCGCGCTGGCAGCAGCGAAAGAATATCATACGGCACCGATCCGCATCGCGGAGGCTGTCGCGCCGTATTTCCTTGAAAACGGGGCGTTTTCCATGGCGGAAGCTGTGGCGCCGGGATTCATTAATCTGAATGTATCTTCGGAATTTCTGGCCGGTTTTGCCGCGGATATGGCAGCTTTGCCCAAATACGGGCTGGAACTTCCCGCATCCCGTAAGATCATGATCGATTACGGCGGACCGAACGTGGCGAAGCCGCTGCATATCGGACATCTCCGTACGGCGATCATCGGTGAATCCGTAAAAAGGATCCTGCGGTTTTTGGGGCATGAAGTCATCGGCGATATCCATCTGGGAGACTGGGGGCTGCAGTTCGGCCTGATCATCGAGGAATTAAAAGACCAGCGGCCGGAACTTCCGTATTTTGATCCGGAACATTCCGGAGATTATCCGGAAGAAGCTCCTTTTACGCTTTCCGACCTGGA
>CADCQD010000255.1 GCA_902803485.1 uncultured Eubacteriales bacterium
CAGCTTCCGTACCTCCGCAGGCATTGTCCACGCGCTCCGCGGCGTCAATATCGACCTGTACCGCGGGGAGACGGTGGCCATCGTCGGGGAATCCGGCTCCGGCAAGTCCGTTTCCATGAAAGCCGCAATGGGCCTTCTGGCTTCCAACGCGGTGGTGAACGGCGGGCAGATCCTGTTCCGGTATAAAAACGAAGCCGGAGAGATCGAAGAAGCGGATATCCTGAAAAAAGAAAAAAAGTGGATCCGGAAGAACATCAACGGCAGGCATATGGCGATGGTCTTCCAGGACCCCATGACCTCTCTGGATCCGACGATGCAGATCGGAAAGCAGATCATGGAGGGGATCATTTCACACCTGGGCGTTTCCCGGGCGGAAGCCAGGGAGCGGGCGATAGCGCTTCTCACGGAGGTCGGCATCACGGACGCGGAGAAGCGGATGAAGAACTATCCGCACCAGCTGTCCGGCGGTATGCGGCAGCGGGTGGTCATTGCCATCGCCCTGTCCTGCGACCCGGATCTTCTGATCTGCGATGAGCCCACGACGGCCCTTGACGTGACCATTCAGACCATGATCCTGAATCTGATCCTGAAGGTCCAGAAGGAGCGCGGGATCTCCGTCATTTATATTACCCATGATCTGGGCGTGGTGGCGAAGGTGGCGGATTATGTGAACGTCATGTATGCCGGAAAGATCGTGGAGGTCGGAAACGTCAATGAGATCTTCTACGAGCCGGCGCACCCCTATACCTGGGGCCTGCTTTCGGCCATGCCGGACCTTGAGACCGACGACAGCCGCCTCTATACGATTCCGGGATCGCCGCCGAACCTGCTGCATGAACCAAAGGGCGACGCATTCGCCGCCCGGAACGAGTTCGCCCTCGCGATTGACGAAAAGGAGCATCCGCCCATGTTCAAGATCACGGAGACTCATTCCGCGGCCACCTGGCTGCTGGATCCCCGGGCCCCGAAGGTGGAAATGCCTGAAGAGCTGAAGAAGCGGATCGAACGGATGAGAAAGGAGGCGGAATAATGGCTGCGAATTATCAGGCAGAACCGATCCTGAAAGTGGAAAACCTTTCTCAGTATTTCAGAGTCAGCCGGGACTTTACCGTCAAGGCGGTTGACGGCGTCAGCTTTGAGATCTATCCGGGCGAAGTATATGGCCTGGTGGGTGAATCCGGCTCCGGAAAATCCACCATCGGGAGGACCGTGATCCGTCTCTACAAACCGACCTCCGGCAGCATCCGGTTCCAGGGGAAAGATATTTCCGGAAAACTGGACGAGAAGACGAAAAAAGATCTCCGGACCCGGATGATGATGATCTTCCAGGATCCGATGGCGTCTCTGAATCCCAGAAAAACCGTGGGCGACATCATCGGCGAAGGCCTGGATATTCATAAGATGTACGCCACAAAAGAGGAGCGGAAGGAAAAGATCGACAATATTCTGAAGAAGGTCGGCCTTTCTCCGGAGCACTACAACCGCTATCCCCATCAGTTTTCCGGCGGGCAGAGGCAGCGTGTAGGCATCGCCCGGGCGCTCATCATGAACCCGGACCTGATCATCGCGGATGAATGCATCTCCGCGCTGGACGTTTCCATTCAGGCCCAGGTCGTAAACCTGCTGAAGGACATCCAGGAAGAGACCGGTTCCGCGTATCTGTTCATCGCGCACGACCTTTCCATGGTCAAGTATATTTCGGACCGGATCGGCGTGCTGCATCTGGGGCATCTTCTGGAAACCGGCACCACGGACGAGATCTTCGCGAACCCGGTGCATCCGTATACACGGAGCCTGATCTCCGCCATTCCGCTTCCGAATCCGGAGGTGGAGAAGAAGCGCGTCGCGGAAAGCTATGACTACGCGTCCTCCGGCATCGATTACAACGTGGGATCGAACCATCTGATCGAAGGCACACATTATGTATTTGGTACGGATGAAGAGATCCGGAAATGGACCGGGAAACAGGCGCCGATGTAAAGATATTTCATGATCTTACTGGTATTTTCCGCCAACATAGTGTACTATGAATACAAGATTATAAGGAGGAGAGGCCGGAGGAGATACAGAAGGTGCGCTGCGGCCGCAATTTGCGCAGATGAAAGAAGACCATAGAAATTATCGTGAAAAAGAGCAGGAATACCGGGCAAAGGCACGGGATCTGATCGCGCAGATGACGCTGGAGGAGAAAGTCTCTCAGACGCTGCATCAGTCCGTGGAGATCGAAAGGCTGGGCATTCCGTATTACAACTGGTGGAATGAGTCCGTGCACGGCGTGGGCAGGGCAGGCACCGCCACGGTGTTCCCGCAGGCCATCGGCCTGGCGGCTACTTTCGATGAGGAGATGATGGAGAAGGTCGGCGAGGTCATCTCCACCGAGGCGAGGGCGAAGTTCAATGCCCAGCAGAAGGCGGGAGACCGCGATATTTATAAAGGACTGACCTTCTGGTCTCCGAACGTGAACCTGTTCCGTGATCCCCGCTGGGGCCGCGGCCAGGAAACCTACGGGGAGGACCCGTATCTCACGTCCCGCCTTGCTGTACGGTATATCCGCGGCATGCAGGGCGACGGCGAGTTTATGAAAGCCGCGGCGCTGGTGAAGCACTTCGCAGTACATTCCGGCCCTGAAAAACTCCGCCATGAATTCAACGCGGAAGTCAGCGTCCGCGATCTGTATGAGACCTATCTTCCGGCTTTCCACGCAGGCGTTACGGAAGCGCATGTGGCGGGCGTCATGGGAGCTTATAACCGTACGAACGGCGAGCCCTGCTGCGGCAGCAAGACGCTGCTTCAGGATATTCTCCGGGACGAGTGGGGATTTACCGGCTATGTGACGTCGGACTGCTGGGCCATCAAGGACTTCCACGAAGGACACCGGGTCACGGAGAACGCGCTGGAATCCGTTTCCATGGCCATGAACAACGGCTGCGACGTGAACTGCGGCAATCTGTTCGGAAATCTGTACACGGCAGTCATCCGCGGCAAGGTTCCGGAGTCCAGGATCGATGAAGCGCTGGAGAATCTCTTTATGATCCGCATGCAGCTTGGCCTCTTTGAAGAGGAACTGCCTTTCTCAGAGATCAGCTATACAGAAAATGACTCCCCCGCGCATAAAGCCTTCAACCTCGAAGTCGCGAAAAAGTGCCAGGTACTTTTGAAGAATAACGGGATCCTGCCGCTTCAAAAAGACCGGTATCAGACCATCGGCGTGATCGGGCCGAACGCGGACAGCCGTCCGGCGCTTTTCGGCAACTACGAAGGCACCGCGTCCCGTTATACCACCGTGCTGGAAGGAATCGAGGACTATGTGGGCGATTCCGCCCGGGTCCTGTATTCCGAGGGCTGCCATCTGGTGAAGGACCGGATCTCCGGCCTGACCCGTTTTAATGACGACCGCAGATCCGAGGTGGAAGCCGTGATCGAAGCGTCGGATCTTCTGATCCTCTGCCTCGGCCTGGATGGAAGCATTGAAGGCGAGGAAGGCGACGCAGGAAACGAATTCGCCAGCGGCGATAAGATCAATCTGCAGTATCCGGGACTTCAGCCTGAGCTTCTTCAGATGGCCTGCGAGTCCGGAAAACCTGTGATCCTTCTGTCCCTCTGTGGCAGCACCATGGATATGCGCTATGCGGATGAGCACGCGGACGCGGTCATCCAGTGCTGGTATCCGGGTTCCGCGGGCGGCCGCGCCATCGCGGAGCTCCTGTTCGGCGAAGGAAACTTTGAAGGCAAGCTGCCCATGACCGTCTATGAAAAGACCGAAGACCTGCCGGATTTCCTGGACTACGCGATGAAGGGCCGCACCTACCGCTACATGACCTGCCCGGCACGCTATCCCTTCGGTTACGGCCTGTCCTACACCGGCTATGAACTGAGCGGCGTGTCCGTTTCCGATACGGTGATCGAAGGCGGAAAGAGCCTGGAAGTAAAGGCTGCCGTAAAGAACACCGGCGCGTACGCCGGCAGCGAAACAGTACAGCTGTATATCACCGCGCCCGGCGAGGAAGCGCCGCGGTATCAGCTGAAGGGCCTCACGAGAGTACACCTTCAGCCGGGTGAAACGAAGGAAGTCACTTTGACGCTTCCCGCAGAAGCCTTTGCCCTCTTTGATAACGAAGCGAAGCTCCGCCTGACAAAGGGTGAAGCCACACTGTATGTGGGCTTCCATCAGCCGGATGAAGTGAGCGAAAAGCTGACAGGCAGCAAGCCGGAAGCCTTTACCATCACGATCCCGAAGGACGAGGTCCTGTACGAAGGCAAAGGGCTGTACAAATCGTAATATAATTAAATACCATAGAGCAAAAAGCTGCCGCCCCGGCAATGATATTTGAAGTATCATCGCCGGGGCGGCAGTCTTTTTGTTTTCGAAAGAAAAAACGAGTGTCAGTGGTCTTTACTCGCTTTCATGACTTCAAAAGACCACTGATTTCCGAGGAGATGCAAGTGTCAGTGGTCCGCCCAGCCTGCTTCATGATCCCTCGGGCCCTTTCGGAAAACTGTAAGACAGGCGATCGGCCGCAGAAAGCAAGCTAAGGGAACAACCGGCCGGCCCGGAATTTTCTGGTCCGGGTAATGATGCTGGCCCGGAAAGTTCTGGTCCGGGTAATGATTTACTTACTCATGAAATCGCTGGTCCGGGTAGTAATTTGCCGGCGCTGGAAATGGCAGGCGGCAGGTTAGAAGAATTGTGTGTGAGGGGATCCCCTTCACAATTCTTTTTTTCAAAATCCCCGGGGATAAAAATCCGGTTTTGGAAGGTAAAATCCCCGGTGAAAATCATAAACTTGAAACTCCCGGGGACGGGCAGGATCAATATTAAAAAATGTTGTTGCGAATTACCC
>CADCQD010000256.1 GCA_902803485.1 uncultured Eubacteriales bacterium
TCAGGCGGTCTTCCGCAAACCTGGCATCCAGCTCCGGATCGTACCAGACAGTATTCATCAGTCCCAGTTCCGCCGCCTGATCCCGCTTTCCGAGGGCCAGAAGAGCACTTCGGTATTGACTCTTCGATGCATCGTCCAGAGAATTCAGGTCGGCCATGGCGAAATAATATACGGCATCTTCATATCTGCCGTTTTCCGCATATAAAATACCGATATCCGCTGCATAGGGATGGAGATCGGCACCGCAGATCTCCGCATATACTGAGTCTTTCCCGAACTGTTCCAGGTCCTTTGCGGCAAGATCCGCACGGCATTTCAGAAGCCAGCCCTCCGGCAGGGAGGGTCTTAACGCAAGTACCTGTTCCGCATAGCTGAGGGCTCCCTCATGATCCATAAAATCAAGGCACAGCTGCCCGGCACTGATATAGGCATCTGTCCTCTCCGGATCTGTCCGTAGCGCCAGATCATAGCAGGCCATTGCTTTTGTAAAATCTCCCTCCTTTGCGTATGCTGCCGCTTTATCCAGCAGTTCATCATAGGAGCTTTCAGATTCCGCGTCTGCCGTTCCATGATCTTCCCCGGCGGCAGCCTTCACAGTAAAAAACAGCATTGCTGACAATAAGCAGATGGTAATAAATAAGATTCTTTTCATACACTGATCCTTTCCTGATCTTCAATGTCTTACATAGGTTTTACCATGATCGTCCCCGGTTTTCAAGTTTCAGGTCTTGCGGTACATTTTTTATCCTGAGCCTGCATCCCCGCTGAAATTACTGGCCATATTTGAAAAGAAATGGCTTTCGTCTTCCGGAATCTGTGTTATGATACTACTAAAGAACATGAGAAAATACACGCTGTCCCGAGCAGGCAGCGGAAGGAAAACAAATATGAAGGAGGTCCTGACGAAATGCAGTTTTATGTGAATGCCGCCGCATCCCGCGACGGAAACGGCTCAAAGGAAATGCCTTTCAGGTGGATCAATGACGCGGCGAAGATCGCCGGTCCCGGTGATGAGGTCATCGTAGCGCCCGGCGTCTACCGGGAGAAGGTCACCCCCAGGAATGCCGGCACGGAATGCGCGCGGATCACTTACCGCGCGGAGATTCCCGGAGGATCTGTGATCACAGGTTCCGAGAAGCTCGATGCCTGGGAGCCGTATGAAGGCAATACCTATGTCGCCCGCATCAGCAATGGTGTCTTCGGTGATTATAATCCCTACAGGCAGATGGTCTGCGGCGACTGGTACTTCGCTCCTACGGTACGCCATACCGGATTTGTGGTCCTGAATGACCGCATGATGTATGAGACCGTCACGCTGGAGGAATGCCTTGCCGGTGAAGCGGATCCCTTCAGCTGGCACCCGGAGGAATCCAGATACAAATACTACACGGAGCAGGATGGGGATACCACAGTGCTGTATGCCAATTTCCAGGGACTGGATCCCCGGGAAGAAGACGTGGAGATCGCAGTCCGCAGGAACTGCTTCATGCCGGATGAAAATGGAATTTCCTACATCACAGTCAGTGGTTTTGTGGTAAAGAACGCCGCCACCACCTGGGCGCCTCCGGCAGCCTACCAGGACGGCGCCATCGGCCCCCACTGGTCCAAAGGCTGGATCATTGAAGACTGTGAAGTCTATAACAGCCGCTGCTGCGGTATCTCCCTCGGCAAATACCGGGATCCGGAAAATGATATGTACTTCTATACGAAGCAGGTAAAGAGCCCCACCCAGATGGAGCGGGACGCGGTCTGCCGCGGCCAGTATCACGGATGGCTGAAGGAAAAGGTGGGTTCCCACATCATCCGCCGCTGCCACATCCATCACTGCGAGCAGACCGGCATCGTGGGACGTATGGGCGGTGTTTTCTCCACCATTGAAGACTGCCATATCCATCATGTCTGCAACTCCCAGCAGCTGGGCGGCGCGGAAACCGCCGGCATCAAACTGCATGCCGCCATCGACGTTACCGTCAAACGCTGCCATATTCACAACTGCATCATGGGTGTCTGGTTCGACTGGCAGTCCCAGGGCGCGCGGATCACGCAGAACCTGATGTATGGCAATATGCCGCCGGAAGGCGTCGAACAGGCCCGCGGCTCCATGTATTCCAATGATATTTTCATTGAGGTGGGCCACGGTCCGACGCTGATCGATAACAATATCCTGATGTCCAAAGCCGCGGTCTCCATTCCTACCGAAGGTGTGGCCTGTGTGCACAATCTGATGCTTGGCGCCTTCGTCACGGTCAATTCCGGTGTGGACTCCATCGTTAACGGCCAGCGCGAGCCTCGTTATACGCCGTACCATATCCGCCACCGCACAGAGGTCGCCGGCTTCATGACGATCCTGCATGGCGATGACCGGGTCTACAATAACATCATCGTCCAGCACTATCCCGTCACGGATCCCGAGCGGCAGCCGACGGATAACAAATACGAAGCGGCAGGCACCGCGCCCTTCGATATCTTCCCCTCTTATGAGGAATGGATCGCGCAGTTCGACTTCACGAAAGAGCCGAATATGGGGCAGCTGGCGCAGGCGCACTTCGGCCATCTGCCGGTCTGGATCGACGGCAATGCCTACTTCAACGGAGCAACCGTTTCCAGGCACGACCGGCACAAACTGGTGAACGATACGGAGAAAGTCAATGTAGAACTGGTGGAAGAGGATGGGAAACTTGTTCTGAAATCCAATCTCTTCGCGCTTTTGAAGGGCTTTGAGGACGGCATCATCACCAGCGACATCCTGGGATGCGCCTTTGAGCCGGAGCAGCGTTTCGAGAATCCGGACGGCACGGAGATCATCTTCGACCGGGATTACTTCGGAGGACACCGCGGACTTTCCGCGATCCCCGGCCCCTTCGCACAGATCAAAGACAGCTACACCGTCCTGTAACCGCCGTCAGGCCCCACTCACCGCTTACGCAGTGAATGGGGCCTGATGATTTACAGATCCTTATTTCAGGATCATCCTGTTGGATAGCCGATTATTGGAAATATGCGTCTGTCCATACCGCCCGTCTCTGTAATGTTAATCAAATGACAATACGCACACAAGCTGCAGCTTATCGCCCAGACGATACTTCGGCAGCAGCAGCGGTCCGCAGGAATTTGAACCGATACCGGACTGGCGCTCATCGATGCAGAGCACTGTATAGTCCGATTCCTCCAGTTCGAAATTGTGTTTCTTCTTCGCGAGCTCCTCCTGTGTATAATGCGAGGCATTGAAGGAGAACTCCTCACCGGTCACCGTGAGAGAATCCCCCACACTGTTCCTAAGCGTCACCTCTTCACAGCCGTAATGGCTGCCGTTCTCCTGCGGCATCAGATAATCCTCGTGCAGGCCCGTGACCGTATCCGTAAACCGGTCCAGCCATGAGGCGCGGCGCTTGTCGATGTAGCTTTCATTCGGCCCGTAACCGTAATAAGAGACCTGCTCAAAGTCCTTCTTCAGGAACAGGCGGACGCCGAAGCGCGGCAGATACGGAAGCAGTGAAAGCTTGTCGCCCAAAAGCTCCATCCGGATCTCTCCGCTGCCGTTGATCTCATAGCGGGCGCTGATCATAAGGAAGGGCTGCCGGGCCACCGCGCCCAGGGAATACTTCACGGTGATCACCGCCAGGCCATCCCCGATCTTCAGATGCGACTCATATACTCTGGGCTTCGCGTCGTCATAACCCGCGCGCTGCCACTGGAACTTCATGTACTGATCATTATCCGTAGGCGCGCGCCAGACGTTCGTCTCCATCGGCGCGGCCAGATAAGACACGTTTTTATTTACGATCTCGGTAAAACCGGCGGTCCGGCGGCTGAAGACGTAGCGGAAATCCCGGCCGGAGATCACGAAGAACTCATCGTTCTCCTTGCTTTCCGGATTCTCATGGGTATCCAGTCCGATGGCCACGGTCTTCACCGGCACCACATACTGGTCAAAGCCCGCGAGCTCCGGCATGAAATCGGTCTCTTCCGCCCGGAGGTTGATATAGCGGAACAGTACGCTCGTCCGTTCATCCTGCGGGATCTCTGCAGGAATCGTCAGTTTAAACGAAGCATGCGGTTTCACCTTCGGAACCTCCAGATCCCCGGAACTGAGGACTTCGCCGTCCTTCAGCACCGCGTATGAAATGCCGATCTTTTCCTTCAGATCCGTGAAGTCCAGCATGTTTTTAAAAGTAAATACTCCGTTCTTTTCCGCGATCAGGCGGACCGGGCGGTACACATTCGTGACCTCCGCAAGGCCCGTATGCGGCCGGCGGTCCGGGTATACCAGGCCGTCCATGCAGAAGTTACCGTCATTGTACGGATCACCCCAGTCGCCGCCGTAGAAGAACTTGTCTTTTCCATCCGGGGTCTTGCCCATATATACGCTGTGGTCGCACCATTCCCAGACGAATGCGCCGCAAAGCTCGTCATGCGCATAGATCAGCTGCCAGTAGTCCTCCGTGCATCCGGGGCCGTTGCCCATGGCATGGGTATATTCGCAGAGGATCATGGGCTTGCCGCCCTTCTCTACATATTCTTCCATTTCCGTCAGTGCCGGATACATTCTGGAATAAAGATCGATGGCGGACAGATCGAACTTTCCGTCCGGCCGGTCATAGCCGTTATAATGGAACAGCTGCCTGCCTTCAAACTCGGACGGATCATACCTGTGGGCATGGATGGAACCTTCATAATGCACCAGGCGCGAAGGATCCCGGTCCTTGGTCCAATGGGTGGCTTTTTCGAAGTTTCCGCCGTAACCGGCTTCATTTCCCATGGACCAGATCACCACGGAAGTCACGTTCTTGTCACGTTCCACATTCCTGATCACGCGGTCGCAGATGGCGTCGCACCAGTCCGGATCATCCGCAAGAAGCGAATAGGTCTTCACATAATCACCGCCGAAGATCTCCACGGTCCCGTGGATCTCCACGTCGGATTCATCGATCACATACATGCCAAGCGTATCCGCCATTTCCAGGAACAGCGGGCTGTTGGGGTAATGCGACGTACGGATCGCGTTGAAATTGCGAGCCTTCATCATGGTGATGTCTTCGTACATCTCGTCGATGGTCACGGCGTAGCCGTTGAAGGGGCTGGAGTCATGGCGATTCACACCGCGGAACTTGATCTTCTGGCCGTTCAGATATACGGTGCGGTCCTTCACTTCGATCTGCCGGAAACCGATCTGCCGCGCAATGACTTCCCGGGGCGTTTCAAAGACGATGGTATACAGATTCGGCTCCTCCGCGTTCCACATCTTCGGGTTTTTGATCCTGAATACCGGAGAAGCACCGTCCGCTTCCGCCACGGTTTCCCCGTCCCAGAGCAATGTGGTATGCACCTTCGCGTTCCCCTTCACCCTGAGGTCCACGGAAAGCTCCGCTTCTTTAAAGTTCTTACTGAAGGATTCATGAATAAAGAAATCCTCGATCCGGCTCTTCGGCCGGAACAGGATATAAACGTCCCGGAAAATACCGTTCATCCGGAGCTTATCCTGATCCTCCAGATAGGATCCCGCGCCCCAGCGGTATACCAGGACCGCGATGCGGTTCACGCCGGCATGTACATACTTTGTAATATCAAATTCGGAGGGGCTGTGCGAGACCTGGGAAAAGCCGGCCAGTTCCCCGTTGACGTACAGATAGAAGCAGGAATCCACGCCTTCAAATACCAGATGCTTGTCAAAGCCATCGTCCTCCAGTTCAAATTCCCGGATGTACAGTCCGCACTCATTGTCCAGGGGAACATAGGGCGGATCATAGGGGAAAGGATATTTTACATTGGTGTAATTGTTCCGGCCATAGCCGTAGATCTGCCAGCAGGACGGCACAGGTATGACGTCAAAGCCGGTGAAGTCAAAATCCGCCGCCTGGAAGCCTTCCGGCAGCTTCAGGTCATTCTCATACCAGCCGAAGGCCCAGTCTCCGGTCAGCATCATCAGCCGGTCCGAGATCTCCCTGGGACAGACCGCCAGGTCTTCTCTGGAAGCCGGAATATAATAGGACCGGGGTTCCCTGGTCCCGACGTGCAGTTTTTTCTGGTTCTCATGGTAATGCGGAAGATTCATCTCATTGCCTCCTTCTATTGTCTTCGGGTTTCCAGCCACTGTAATTCTCATGTCAGGACCATTATAACATGAGAACATGCGCATTCATAGATGCTTTTTCTCCCCGCGTCCTGTTCTTTTCCGGATCCGTACGTATCCCGCTGTTTTCCGGGGCACTCTGATTTTCCTCTTGAAATGCAGGAATCCGGGTGACATTTCCACGGGAATAGGGTAATATAAGAAAGAAGTACCGGCTTTCGTCCATGCCGGCTTTGAAAGGATCAAAATGAAAAGAGTTTTTGCCTGTATACTGGCGGTCACAGCGGCGCTTACCGCGCTGCTTTCTGTACATATTTCCGTATCTGCCCGGGAAAGATCCGAAGTGGATGAGATCATAAGTTCGATCCCCGCGGACTGGCCCCAGGCACCTTCCGTAAACGCGCAGGCCGCGGTCCTTCTGGACGCGAATTCCGGGGAGATCCTGTACGCGAAAAATGCCACGGAGCGCATGTATCCGGCTTCCACCACAAAGCTTATGACGGCGCTGCTGACACTGGAAAACTGCTCCATGCAGGACGTCGTGGATTTTGACTTCAATGCCATCAACATCCCGCCCGGATCCAGCCACATCGGCATGAAGCGGGGCGAACAGATGGTGCTCCGGGAATGCCTGATCAGCCTGCTGCTGCCCTCCGCCAATGAGGTGGCGAACGCGCTGGCGCAGCATACCGCCGGCTCCATTAAAAATTTTGTGGAAATGATGAATGAGCGCGCCGGCCAGCTGGGCGCCGTAAATACCGTCTTCACGAACGCCAACGGCCTTCATGACGAAAATCACTATACCTGCGCCTATGACCTGGCGCTGGTCATGCGTTCCTGCGTACAGAACACCGCCTTTGTGGAGATCGCCTCCATGCAGTCCTATGTGCACCACGCGGACGAACTGCTGAATAAAGATATTCCGATGACAAACACGAACATGATGATCCGTCCGTCATCGGAATACTACAATGAATATGTGATCTTGGGAAAGACCGGCCACACCGAGGAATCCGGATACAACCTGGTCACCTACGCGGAAAAAGACGGCACGTCCCTGATCTGCGTGGTCATGGGCTGCGAGAGCGGCAGCCAGTACGTCTCCACCCAGTCTCTTCTGGATTATGGATTAAACTACTTCCATACAGTGCTTCCCGCGGAGCTTGACCAGTCCCTCAGTATGGAGAGCGCCTTCACCAGTTCTCCCATCGCGCTGCCGACCCCGGAGATCTCGCTGCTCTCTCTGGATACCACAGAGTCCATCCTGCTGCCGGACAACGTCACATTCGACAAGCTGGACAAGGAATGCGTAGTGACGGATTCCGGCATGCTGATCAACTATTTCTATGAAGGTTATCCCCTGGGTACGGTCACACTGAATAACACGGCGCAGAACCAGCCGCATCCGCTGTTCGTCAGCCGCGGCGCGCAGGATCTTGAGAAAGAAGAGATCCCGGATCTGGCGCTTGTGGACGGCTGGATCCTGATCACGGTCGCCGTCCTGATCCTTTTCCTGATCTTCTTTGTCCGGCTGATCGCCAGGATGACCCTGCCGAAGAAACGCTTTACCATGGGGTAACAGAAAACCGCCGTCTCACGCGTGACGGCGGTTTTCTGTTATTCAGGATCGAACTACCCCTCCTGCGCTTCGCTTAGAGGAAGGGGTTTTCTCTCGAACCCTTTGATAAACTGGTATTTTCCCGACCCAAGTTTCTGTTCCTCTCCCTGAAGGGTCACTGTGGTGATCACACCTGCCGGTATGGTGATGTCATAAATGATCTTGTCCTTCTGTATTTCCCAGGCGGATATATAAAGGCCCTGTACGGTTTGCACCGATGCCTTCAGCTTCCGGATACCGCCTGTCGGATCCGGAACCGGGGCAAGCCGGAAGGTGCCGGGCTTTTTTCCTCTCCGGATACCTGCGGCATACTCCAGCATCCAGTCGCCCGCCGCCCCGAAGGAATAATGGTTAAAGCTGTTCATGGAATTATTGCCGCCGAAGCCCCGCTCCACCGTGTACGAATCCAGCCTTTCCCAGATGGTGGTCGCGCCGTTTTTCACACTGTACAGCCAGGAAGGATAGGCTTCACTCTGAAGGAGCCGCCAGGCAATATCATCGTGGCCCGTATCGGAAAGCGCCTTCAGGATCCAGGCCGTACCGATGAAACCGGTCATCAGGCTGAAACCGGGCCGCAGGACGCCGCTCTCATCCGGATTCTCCCGGATCACGCAGGACGCCAGATGCCTGCCCATATCTTCTCTGTATTCTTCCCGTACCACATGAAGCGCCAGTGCCACAGCGTAGGAAGTCTGCGTATCCATCAGGAACTTCCCGGAGGGTGTGGTCTTCAGGATCTTTTCCGCGCTCTTCTTTTCATCCGGCGGGCCGAAATGCGCGCCCAGGCCCCGCGCCTCCTTCTCGCAGGAGAATACGGTCATGCGGGTATCCGGGTCAATGTAGACCCGGTTGAACAGTTCAAACGCATTCTCATATTCCGCGCTGAATTCCTTTTCTTCCGCAGTTCTTCCCAAAAGCCGCGCGCACGCCACCGCGATCCGAAGGTCAAAAATATAATATGCCTGCCATAAGAACGGGGTTTCCGTCATGTAGACCTGCGGTCCCAGCCAGTCGCCTAAAGGACCGTCATTTACGATGCCGGTCTCCGGATCCTTTCCCGCGGCAAGGAACCGAAGATAGCGGAACATGGCGTCCGCCTGCTCGCGAAGCACCCGTTCATCCCCGTACTGCAGATAGCTTTCATAAGGAACCGTGCATCCGGCGCTTCCCCAGAGCACGCCGCCGAAACCGCCGCCCACCGGGGCAATGTCCGCGAATCTGCCGTTTTCTCCCTGGGTGTCCCGCAGCGCTGCCGCATGACGCCGCAGGAACCCCGGCACCATACCAAGATACGACGCGGTCCTGGAAAAGACGCTGATATCTCCTGACCATCCCATCCGTTCGTTCCTCTGGGGGCAGTCCGTCGGGATAGAAAGGAAGTTGTCACGGAAAGACCAGGTAATATTCCGGAAAAACCGGTTGATCTCCGGAGAATCCGTCTCAAAGGATGCCGCAAGTTCCGTCACGGAACTCAGCGCGATGCTCTCCACCGCTTCTTTCGGAAGAGGTTCCGAAAGGCCTGTGATCTCCAGATACCGGTAGCCGTGGAAAGTGAACTTCGGGCTCCAGGTCCGCGCTTTGCCATCCAGTACCACTACGTCCTGAGCCAGAGCCGCGCGGATATTCTCCATCATGATCATTCCCTGGTTTTCTCCGTATTCAGGAAGATCCGGGTACAGGATCTCCGCGAAACGAAGCAGCACCTCGCCGGATACGCCTTCCGGGAAACGGATCTTAGGAATACCGGAGATATTCTGTCCCATATCATAGATATAAACACCGGGCCGCGGATTCAGGACCTCGCGGGTACGGAACACCGCTGCGGCCCGCACTTCAGCTTCCGGCTCCGCGAAAAATACGGGATCCCAGGTAAAATCATAGTCATTGCCGGATGCCGGACAGCTGAATACCGTCTCCGGGCTTACCGGCACGATCTCCGCGTTTTTCAGCATACGGTCATCCATCCCGGGAAGAAGCAGCTCTTCGAAAAACTGCTGTCTGCAAAAATCGGTCCGTTCTCCCTGGAAAAATCCGGAATAGCGCACCGGCCCTTCATTGGTAAACTTCCAGGAGGGATCGGAGACCACTACTTCCCGGCTTCCGTCCGCCATTTCCATCACCAGCTTCAGAAGCAGCGACGTCCGGTCACCGAAAAAGTTCCAGTTTTCACCGGAAAACGACATGGCGCCGCTCCACCAGCCCTCGCCGAGCTCCGCGACGATCACATTTTCATTCTGAATACACTCTGTCACGTCATACGTCCGGTAGCCATGCCTCCGGTTGTACTGCGTAAGCCCCGGGCTGAACCACTCATTTTCATTGATCAGTGTCCCGTTCAGATAAAGATCGTAGATGCCCCGGGCCGTGACGTACAGGCGCGCGCGGCGGATCTTCTGTGTGACAGAGAACGTTTTTCTGAGCAGCGGCATACCGGTCACCGGAAGCGTCCCGGTCTGAAGCAGCAGGGAATGCGGCCCGCGCACTGCGATCTCCACTCCCGGCTCCGCGCCGGGCACCCGGCGGGAAATGCTATTGCCTTCCGCATCTGAAAGTTCCGGCCATCCCTGATACAGGATGTTCGACGGCTTCCGGTAGTTCCGGACGGTCAGCGGGCCGTATACCGCCTCCTGGTCCCGGTCCGCGCGGATGCCCACGTCACAGAGCGCGGGAAAACAGATATAATCTCCGCCATAGCCCATGGGATTGATGCCCGGCCGGGAGAACCTGCCGGAGGTATCCACGATCCCTGTACCGTCAATATCCGCTTCGATCACGCCATTGACCACGGAAAGTCCAAGGGTATGGGTATCATGCCGGTTCTTCTCATTGATCAGGCTTTCCGGAACCGGAAGGCTGGCCACAGGTCTTTGGGGATCGTCTTCCGGAAGATGGCCTGCCCGGTAAATGTGTACCGCAGCCCTGCCGTTAAGAGAAAGATCGTTATCCTCCCCGGATCCGATACCGGAGACGTCCAGTTCCACTACATAATACCCTTCATTCCGCCGGTTCTCCCGTCCGAGAATATTCAGGTTTTTGTTCATCAGCCGCCGGTCATTGGCGCCGAAAACGATCCCGGCGCGGCATGAGCCCGGACATATCCTGACGGGCACGGAAATATGATAAGTCATCAGATCGTGCGCGGAAAACGGCAGGTCTTCTCCGGAGCCGCCGATGAAATCCGCGCCTTCCCAGGCCTCCGGGCTTCCGGAAAGGAGGCCGGTCTCAAACCATTCGGAGGCTTCCGCTTTACTGCCGTCCGAAAGGAATGAAGTGACCGTCCAGAAATAGCGGGTACAAGGTTTCAGTGGTTCACCCGCGTAAACGATGTTCAGGGTTTTGCTGCCTTCCACCAGCCCGCTGTCCCACACTTCACAGGTTTCTTCAGAGACGCGGATACGGCAGGCCTCCTGGCGGATATCCCGGGCGTCCGACGCCAGCTGCCAGCTGAATCTGGGTGCCGGCTCGTCCAGTCCCAGGGGTCTTTCCATATACTCGGTCCACAGAGCTGTAATTGAAGATCTGCTCATATTTCCTCCTCTGCCGGTTTTATACCTGCCTGACGCTTTACGGAATATGCTCTTTATTGTAAAACGCCCACGCTTTTGCCGTCATTGTAAAAGCGTGGGCGGAAAAATATCTGCTGCAAAAACGATAAGAAAAGGATCCGGAGCCGCTTACATGTTTCCTATATGCAGGACATTGATCAGCAGCAGCCATGCCATGCCGTAATAAGTCACTACAGCGATCAGGTCATTTGTGGTGGTGATCAGCGGACCGGAAGCCACCGCCGGATCCACCTTCAGATGATTGAACAGCATGGGCACCAGGGTGCCCACCAGGCTCGCGACGATCATCGCGATCCAGAGAGATACTCCCACGCAGGCGGAAATGGTAAAGCTGTAGCCCATGGGATAGCCCTTCAGAAAGTGGATGTACAGGCCCACCAGGAGGCAGGAACAGCAGCCCATGATGGCGCCGTTGCTGAGGCCCACCCGGGATTCCTTCAGGACAAATTTCAGCTTGTCTTTTCCTGTCAGGGCTTCATCCATCAGGACGCGGATGGTCACAGCCAGGGACTGAGTACCGGTATTGCCGGCCATATCCAGGATAAGTGACTGGAACGCGACCACCAGGGCGATCTGCCGCACTACGCCTTCAAACATGCCGACTACGGTGGATACCACCAGGCCGAAGCCCAGAAGAATGATCAGCCAGGGCAGGCGCTTCCGGATGCTCTGGGGAAGCTTCTCGTTCAGGTCTTCCTCCGCAGTCAGACCGGCCAGCTTCGCGTAGTCCTCGCCCAGTTCATTATCCACGGCCTCCACCACGTCGAATGCCGTGATGACGCCCAGGATATGGTCGTCATCGTCCAGCACCGGGATGGAGTCCTCGGAATACGCGCGCAGACGCTCGATCTCATCGCTGATCAGCGCTTTATGATTTACATAGGGATACGACGTGGTCGTAATGGATTCCAGATCCGTATCCGCGCGGGCGCAGATCAGGTCCTTCAGGTCGATCGCGCCGTAGAATTTTCCATCCTGATCTTCCACGTACAAGGTGGAAATATTATCATTATCCGCGGACTGGCGGATCAGCTCGCTCATCGCCTGCTTCACCGTCATTCCCTGCCTGATGACTACAAAGTTCGTGGTCATCAGGCTGCCGGCCTCATCCTCGTCATAGGACCGGATCAGGGAGATGTCTTCCTGCGCTTCCTCATCCATGCGCTTCAGAAGTTCGTCCCGCTGTTCCTCCGGCAGTGTTTCCAGAACGTCGATGGCGTCATCGGCGTCCATTTCTTCCAGTATGTCCGCGCTCTTTTCGACACCGAGTTCTTTAAAGTATTCCTCAACGTCATCCAGATAGGAGAAAACGTCTGAGACCCGTTCCAGGCCCAGGGCCTTATACAGGATCTGCCGTTCCTCCGGCGTCAGTTCTTCCATGATCTGGGCAATATCATTGTCATGATAATCGTCCAGCTTTTCTCTGAGTTCCTCCTGGGAGATGCCGCTTCGGATGATCTCCAGAAGTTCGTTCTCTACGACCTCATTGTACTCTTCGCGTTCTTCCATATTCCATCTCCTTTCCCGGCGGAACATGGCGGCAATGGCTGCCGGCGAACGCGCTTAAAAAAGCACCTTCGCCGCGTCAGTCAGGAAAGACGCCTGCGCGCATGAACGCCGCCCGCAGGACGCCGGACCCGGACCGCTCTGTCCGCGCGATATTCCATCGTCGCCCTCGACTGTCGTCGCTCATGCATTTCACCTCCTTCACAGTTCAGGTGCTCTGGATCATCATATACCGGCTTCATTTTAGCATCCGGAGCAGGGTTTTTCAACCGGATTCAGCCTCATTTTTGTATGCATTTCCGGCTTGCGGACCGCACCCCGCCCGAGTATACTGAAACAAATGATTTCTTTTGGATTTCCATGTGAAAGGGGAATACTTCATGTCTGAAAAACGTGCGCTCCCGGAACTCTTCGGCCGGTATTTTTTCATCTTTCTGATCTGTGCCGTCATCGGCTGGCTCTATGAAGAATTCTGCGACGTGGTGGTGATGGGTACCGGCTGGTACAACCGCGGCTTTTTGTGGGGGCCGTATCTTCCGATCTACGGAACCCTGTCCCTGGTGATCTGGCTACTCTTCGGCAGGCTTTCAAAAAAGAAAAAGTACCTGGGCCGTCTGAATATCATGCCGTTAATTGTCTTTCTTCTTGCGGCGCTTGTCAGTACCGCCGCGGAGCTCGCGACCAGTTACCTCCTGGA